>JAJYMP010000447.1 GCA_021786915.1 Chloroflexota bacterium | reverse complement strand
CGACTCAGGGGTCGGGGCGCGTCGCGGGGCGTGCCGTCGCGGGGCGTGCCGGCTCAGCGCGCGGGCCAGCCGCCCAGCTCGGCGAGGGTTGGCGGGTTGGCGCCCGCCCGCTCGCAGACGAACGCGGAGGCGCGGACCGCGAACCGGGCGGCGCGCAGCACCGCGTCGGGGTCGCCGGCGGAGTGCCGCCCGCCGCCACCCTGGACGAGGCACGCGAGGAACGCCCCGCCGAACGTGTCCCCCGCCCCGATCGTGTCGACCACCTCGACCTGCGGTGCGGCGACGGCGTGCTCGACCCCGTCGACCAGCACGCGCACGGGTGCCGCGCCGTCGGTGACGAGCACGACGCGCGGCCCGACCGCCTGGACCCACGCGATGGCCGCGTTCACCGAGGCGCCGGGCAGCAGGAACGCGAGGTCCTCGGTGCTGACCTTCACGACGTCCGTGCGAGCCAGCACCCGCGTGAGCCGGGCGCGGAAGGCGTCAGGGTCGCGCGTGATCGAGGGCCGGCAGTTCGGGTCGACCATCAGCGGCAGGTCGGGCGGCAGGGCGGCGACCAGCCCCTCCAGCGTCGTCGCCATCGGCTCGAGCACGAAGCCCAGCGTGCCGGTCAGCACCGCCTCGGTGTCCGCCGGCAGGCCAGCGGCGAGCGGTTCCGGATGGACCGACGGCGCCGACGTGGCGTCGGTGTAGAAGCGATAGGACGCGGCGCCGTCCACGCCGATCTCGGCCAGGGCCAGCGTTGTCGGGAGCTCCGTGCGCTGGGCCATGGACAGGTCCACGCCCGCGCCCGCGAGCCCCGCCTCCAGATCGCGCCCGAACCGGTCCGACGACAGCCCGCCGATCCACGACACGGGCATTCCGAGCCGGCCGATGGCCCGCGCGCTGTTGTACGGGCCGCCGCCGGGGACGGCGGTGATGGACCCGTCGGCCCGGACGATGAGGTCGACCAGGGCGTCCCCCGCAACGACGATCACGCCAGGCTCACAGCCGGGAGGCGGGCGCGCCCGAGGGCGCGGCGGGTCGGTCGGTGCTCACCCGGCCATTATGGCATCCGGCATGGTGCCGACCCGGGCCGGCGCCGGTGCCCGTGCCCTGACGCGCCGCCCCAGGGCTGGCTACAATCTCGTGTAATCGATTGCCGCTGGCACGGCGCTTGGCGACACCACGACGGGAGTGAGCAGATGGGCGGCTTCGCGCTCAAGGACCCCAAGCGGATCGGCGTGGCCGTGCTCGGCGCCGGGCGGATGGCGCAGACGCACATGCGCACGCTGGCCGGGATCGACAACGCGGACGTGGTCGTGGTGGCCGACCCCGTCGAGACCTCGGCCCGGCGCGGCATGGAGGTCGCGCACGCCCGGCGCTGGACGCTGGAGCCTGTCGAGGCGATCCACGACGCCGACGTCGAGGCGGTGGTCATCGTCACGCCCACCTCGACCCACGCCCCGCTCATCGAGGAGGCGCTGCGGGCCGGCAAGGCGGTCTGGACCGAGAAGCCGATAGCGCAGGAGCTGGCGGACACGCAGCGGATCGTCGACCTGTGGCGCGAGACGGGGATCCCGATCGCGGTGGGGTTCATGCGCCGCTACGACCCCGGCTACGCCCGGGCGAAGGAGCTGATCGACGCCGGCGAGCTGGGGCGGATCGAGCAGTTCCACGCCTATTCGAGGGACGTCAACCCGCCGCCGCTGGAGTTCCTGCTCCACGCCGGGGGCTCGTTCCTGGACATGTCGGTCCACGACCTCGACCTCGCGCGCTTCCTGGTGGGCGAGGTCGACGAGGTCCACGCATGGGCGGCCACGCTGTTCGACGACCGCTTCACGCAGGCGAACGACTGGGACACCGCCGCGATCATGCTCCGGTTCCGCAACGGGGCCATGGGCGTGATCGAGACCGCGCGCCACTCGAGCTGGGGCTACGACATCCGGGCCGAGGTGTGCGGCTCGAAGAACAAGGTCACGATCGACGCCGACCGCAAGACGCCGGCGACCGTCACCAGCGGCGTCAACCTCCAGCACGACCTCTACGCCGACTTCTTCGACCGTTTCGACACCGCCTACCAGCGCGAGCTCCAGGCGTTCTTCGCGGACCTCGCGGCCGGGCGGACACCGCTCCCCGGCCCGGAGGACGCGCTCGAGACGCTGCGGCTGGCGGTCGCGTGCACGCGATCGTGGCGTGAGAACCGGCCGGTGAGGCTGGCCGAGGTCACCGCGTAGCTGGGCCCTGCCGACCCCGCGGCCCAGTCAGACTCCCTCGCGTGCCGTCGACGCCCGCCGACTTGCCGGGACGTGCAACGATGGCCGCATGACCGACCCCAGCCTGCCCAGCGGGATGCGGCGATTCATCGGCCCCGACGGGGTCGTTCAGCGCGTGCGGCCCGCTGCCTACACCTGGTGCGAGCACGACGGCCACGTGCTGCTGTGCCGCGTTGCGAACGGGCTCCCCGGCGGCGGCCACTGGACGCTCCCGGGTGGCGGGCTCCGCTTCGGCGAGGATCCGCAGCGAGCGGCCATCCGCGAGGTCCGGGAGGAGACCGGGCTCGAGGTTGCCCTGGGCGAGCTGCTGGGCCTGCGCTCGGCCGTGCTGGAGCCCGGCGAGACGCTGACGGGCCACCGTATCCAGGCGATCGGCATCCTCTACCGGGCCACGCTCAAGGGCGGCGAACTTCGCGACGAGACGGACGGCTCGTCCGACCTCGCCCGCTGGATCCCGCTCGACGAACTGGCACGGCTGCCGCTCACGCCGAGCGCGCGCTGGGCGGTGGGCCTCGCGCTCGCCGGATCGCCGGATTGACGCACAACGCTGCAGACCAGATAAGCACCACGTGAGTCACGTCGGTTACCCTGCGCGCAATGCCTGACCTGCCCGTTTGGGAGGCCCGCTTCCGCGCGCCGATCCTGTCCTACCCCTCCTGGTCCCCCGACGCCCCCGACCGCCTGGCGATCGCGTCCACCGAGAGCGGCTCCTACCAGCTCTTCGCCTGGGACCGCCGCACCGGCCGTCGGCGGCAGGTCACCCACGACCCGGTTGGCGTGCTGGGTGGTCGGCCGACCCGCGACGGCAGCGGGATCGTCTGGTTCCACGACGCCACGGGTGCGGAGTCCGGGCGCTGGGTCGTGGCCCCGTTCGAAGTCGACGCCGCCCCAGAGCCGCTGATGGAGGGCGTGCCCGAGGGCTGGGACGAGGGGCTGGCCATCGGGCGTCGGCGCACTGTCGCCGCGATCAGCACGGCCGAGCGCTTCTCGATCTGGGTCTCGGAGGGGGGCGCCGACGCGCGCTGCCTCCACGCGCACCCCGAGATGCTGGGCCTGGGCGCAGACGACTCGTCGGCGCTGTCGGCCGACGAGTCGATGGTGGTGTTCGAGCACGCCGAGGACGGCGACGTCCACCACACGGCCCTGCGGGTGATCGACGCCTCGGACGGGGCGACGGTCGCTGACCTGCGGTGGGAGGGGGTCGGCATCAGCAGCCACGGCTTCTCGCCGGTGGCGGGCGACCCGCGCGTCGCGATCGCCCACGAACGGAGCGGCGAGCGGAGGCCTGCGCTCTGGGACGTCCGATCGGGCCTGGTGACGGACCTCCCAGTCGATCTGTCGGGCGATGTCGAGATCTCTGGGTGGTGGCCCGACGGGTCGGCGGTGCTGCTGCTCCAGCTGGTCGAGGGCCGGAATCGGCTGCACCGCCACGACATCGGGGCTGGTGCGACGACGCTGCTCGCGTCGGAGCCGGGCTCGATCACGGCTGCCGCGGTCCGCCCTGACGGCGAGGTCTGGTACCGCGTCCAGAACGGCGAGCACCCGGCGCAGCTGCGCGCCATCGGGCAAGACGACCCGCTGCTGGAGCCCGACGGGCCCCGGGCGCCTGCCGGCCGAGCCTTCGAGAGCTGGTTCTTCGCCAACCAACACGACCAGCAGGTGCACGGCTTCATCGTCCGCCCGGCGGGAGACGGTCCCCACCCGGTGATCATGCGTGTCCACGGCGGTCCCCACATGTACGACCGGGACCACTGGGGGCCCGACATCCTCTCGCACGTCGACGCGGGCTTCCTGGTCGCGATGGTCAACTACCGCGGCTCTGAGGGGTTCGGCCCCGCGTGGCGAGACGAGCTGATCGGCAACGTCGGGTTCCTCGAGCTCGAGGACGTCCTCGCCGGGCTCGACGATCTGGTGGCGCGCGGTCTGGCAGACCCGGCGCGGGCGGTCCTCGCCGGCTGGTCGTGGGGCGGCTACGTCACGCTCCTGGGGGCGGGGAGGCACCCCGACCGGTGGACCTCGCTGGTGGCCGGCGTCCCGGTGGCGGACTACGTGGCCGCGTTCGAGGACGAGGCGCCCTCGCTCCAGGCACTCGACCGCGCGCTGTTCGGCGGCGACCCCATCACGGCGCCGGAGCTGTTCCGGGAGCGCAACCCCATCACGTACGTCGACGCAGTGCGCGCCCCGCTGCTGATCCTCGCCGGCGAGAACGACTCGCGCTGCCCCATCCGGCAGGTGTGGAACTACGTGGGCCGGATGCGCGAGCGCGGCGCGTCGCCCGAGGTCTACACGTATTCGACGGGGCACTCCTCGTTCGACACCGACGAGAAGCTGCGCCAGGCCGCGGTCGTGCTCGACTTCCTGACACGCACGGTGCCGGGCACGACGCGACTCGAGGGGATCGAGCGGCACCTGCCCGCCTGAGGCTCGCGCGCCCCTCTGGCCTCCGGCCCGCCCGTCGTCGGCTCCGTTCGGCCCTGTTCAGGTCCTAGCGGGACGGTCACGATCGGCAGTCCAAGGGAGGGCTGGCCATGACCATCGCCGCGCTGCCGCTGCTCGACATTGAGCTCGCGAACACGATCCGACTCGAGGACGGCCGGACCGTCGAGTGGGAGGCCATCGGCAGCGGCGAGGAGCCGCTCGTCTGGGTGGAGGGCGGGCCCGGGCTGCCCGCGCACCTTGCTCGTGCGGACATTGCCCCGGTCAGCGACCGGTTCCTGTGCCATCTCGTCAATGCGCCCGGCAATGGCCGCTCGAGCGCCCCATCCGACGAGGGCGGCTACGACCTGGAGCGACTGGTCGAGTTCTTCGAGGCCTGGCGGCGCGAGGTCGGCCTCGGGCCAGTCACGCTGATGGGGCACTCGTGGGGCGGCCTTGTGGCGCCCGCCTGGGCAGCCCTGCATCCGGAGGGCGTGCGACGCCTCATCGTGGTGGACGGCTACGCAGGCGCGGGATCCGTCGATCCCGCCGCCGCCGCGGATGAGCAGCGGAGGGCGCTCGACCGCATTCGTGACCGCCCCTGGTTCTCGGCCGGCTGGGATGGATGGCAACGCGATCTCGCATCCCCGCGGATGACCGAGAGGGAGTCCGTCGCCGCCATGCGCGCGTACATGCCCTTCTACTTCGCCCATCCCGAGGACCCGGTCTCGGCAGCGCACATCGACCGACTGCGCCGAGAACTCCGGATCAACGTGGATCCCGGCGCGGCGTGGTCCGGCTGGCGCGAGGCGATGGACTACCGGCCCCTGTTCGCCGAAATCCGGTGCCCAACGCTCGTCATCGTCGGCGAGCATGATTGGCTGTGCGGCGCGGTCTGGAACCGCGCGCTGGCGGCGGCGGTCCCGGGAGCCAGGCTTGTCGAGGTGCCGGACGTGGGCCACCTGCCGCAGTACGAGGCGCCGACGGCCTTCCGCGCCGCGATCGACGCCTGGCTCGGGGAGGTGGACTGACGGCAGTTGTCCCATCGGTTCGGGCGGCCCGCGGCGCCGACCCGCTGCCG
>JAJYMP010000660.1 GCA_021786915.1 Chloroflexota bacterium | reverse complement strand
GACCGGCTACACGGGCGAGGACGGGTTCGAAGTGTTCGTCGAGACCCGGCAGGTGGGCGAGGTCTGGGACGCGATGCTCGATGCCGGCCGCCCGCGCGGACTGGTCCCGGTGGGCCTCGGCGCCCGGGACACGCTCCGCCTCGAGGCCGGCATGCCGCTCTACGGCAATGAGCTCGACCGGCGCACGAATCCCTTCGAGGCCGCGTTGGGCCGCGTCGTGAAGCTCAGCAAGCGCGGCCTGTTCGTGGGCCGCGAGGCCCTCGAGAAGGTGGCCCGCGACGGCACGACGCGGCGGCTCGTCGGTCTCGTCCTGCGCGAGCGCGGGATCGCCCGCCACGGCTATCCGGTGCTCGTGGACGGCGCCCCGGCAGGCGTGGTCACGTCGGGCACCATGTCGCCCACGCTGGGCATCCCGATCGCGATGGCATACGTGCCAACGGCGCATGCCGAACCCGGTACGATGCTGGCCGTGGAGATTCGCGGCATGCCGGTCGCAGCCCAGGTCGTGCCGCTCCCGTTCTACAAGCGTCCGGCCTGACGCCGGCCGCGACCCAGCCACCGCTCGACCCAGCGCGCCAAGCCGACGCCCGGGCCTGCGACACCATGTAGGAGCCACCCGATGGTCCCCGGCGATCTGCGGTACACGAAAGAGCACGAATGGGTCCGCCTCGAGGGCGACGAGGCCGTCGTGGGCATCACGGCGTTCGCGGCCGACCAGCTCGGCGATGTGGTGTTCGTGGAGCTGCCCGCCATCGGGCGCGCCCTGGCGCAGCACGCGACGTTCGGGGTGGTCGAGTCGGTCAAGGCCGTCTCGGACCTGTTCACGCCGCTCGGCGGCGAGGTCGTGGCCACCAACGACGCGCTCGCCGGGCAGCCGGAGCTCGTCAACTCGGACCCCTATGCCGGCGGCTGGATGCTCCGCCTGAAGGTCGCTGACGCCGCGCAGGTGGACGGCCTGCTCGACGCCGCGGCCTACGAGCAGCTCACCTCCGAGGGCTGAGATGCCGTACGGCCCCCACGCCGCCGGGGACCGGGCGCGGATGCTCGAGGTCGTCGGCGTCGACTCGGTCGACCGCCTGTTCGACGACATCCCGAAGGCCCTCCGCTCTGGCCCGCTCCGCCTCGACCCGCCCGAGCCCGAGCTGGAGCTCTCGGCCCGCCTCCAGGCGCTGGCCGGGCGGAACCTCACGGACCTCGCCGGCTTCCTCGGCGCCGGCGCGTACCGACACTGGACGCCCGCCGCGGTCGACCAGATGCTCCTCCGGAGCGAGTGGTACACCGCCTACACGCCGTACCAGCCCGAGGTCAGCCAGGGCACGCTCCAGTCGGTCTACGAGTACCAGAGCCTGCTCGCCGAGCTGACCGCGATGGACGTCGTGTCGGCCTCGCACTACGACGGCGGCGCGGCGACGGCCGAGGCGGCGCTGATGACCTGCCGGGCGACCGGTCGGGGGCGCCTGCTGGTCTCGCGGGGCGTCCACCCGCACTACCGCGGCACGCTCGAGACGTACGCGGCCGGGGCCGGGCTCACGGTGGACGATCTCCCGCTCGTCGCCGGCGGGCCGTCCGCTGGCACCACCGATCTCGCCGCCCTCGAGCGCCTGCTCGCGGACGGCGCGCCCGTCGCCGGCGTGGTCGCGGCCAACCCGAACGTGCTCGGCCTGCTCGAGGACATGACGCGGGTGGGCGAGCTCGCCCACGGCGCGGGCGCGCTCTTCGTCCACGTCATCGAGCCGGTGTCGCTGGCCGTGCTCGCGACGCCCGGCGAGACCGGTGCCGACGTCGCCTGCGGCGAGGGCCAGCCCCTGGGCATCCCGCTCCAGTACGGCGGCCCGTACCTCGGCATCGTCGCGTGCCGCGAGGTGCTGGTCCGCCAGATCCCGGGGCGTCTGGTCGGCTTGACCAAGGACCTCGACGGCAAGCGCGCCTTCGTGATGACGATGCGCGCCCGGGAGCAGGACATCCGCCGCGAGAAGGCGGCCTCCAACATCTGCACCAACCAGGCGCTGCTCGCGCTGGCTGCCGGGATCTACCTCACGGCGATCGGCCCGCACGGACTGCGCGACGTGGCGGCGCTGGGGGCTGCTCGGGCATCCGAGCTCGAGGCGGCCCTCGCCGCCGCTGGCGCGCCGCGGCTCCACGCCGGGCCCTACCTCAACGAGTTCGTCGTCCGCGTCCCTGACGCGCGCAGGGTCCACGCGCGGCTCCTCGAGAGCGGCATCCTGGCCGGCATCCCGACCGCGGACCTGCTTCCAGGCGAACCGGGCCTCGACGACGGCCTCCTCGTGTGCGCCACCGAGGTGACCACTCCGGCCGAGATCTCGCGCTTCGCCGCGGCCCTGGCAGCCGAGCTGAGCATGGCCGCCGGGCTGACGGGAGGCGCAGCGTGAGCGTCGTCGGGGAGAAGCTCCAGCCCACCATCTTCGAGTTGTCGCGGCCCGGGCGCGGGGCCGGCAAGATCCCGCACCCGCCCGCGGGCGCGCTCGACCGCATCCCCTCGAGCGCAAGGCGCGCCACGCCGCCTGCCCTCCCCGAGATCGCCGAGCCCGAGGTCGTCAGGCACTACGTCAACCTGTCCACGCTCAACTACGCCGTGGACACGGGCTTCTACCCGCTCGGCTCGTGCACCATGAAGTACAACCCCAAGCTCAACGAGTGGGCCGCCCGGCTGCCGGGCTTCGCGGCCCTCCACCCGCTGACTCCCGACGCGGCGGCTCAGGGCACGCTCCAGCTCCTGTGGGAGCTGGAGGCCATGCTGGCCGAGATCAGCGGCATGACCGCGGTCACGCTCCAGCCGGCGGCCGGCGCCCAGGGCGAGCTGACCGGCATCCTCATGGTCCGCGCCTACCACCGCTCGCGGGGCGACCTCGAGCGCATGGAGGTCCTCGTCCCGGACTCCTCGCACGGGACCAACCCGGCGACAGCCTCAATGGCGGGCTTCAAGACGATCACGATCCCGTCCGCCCCCGACGGCGGCGTGGACCTCGACGCCTTCCGCGCCGCCCTCGGGCCGAGAACCGCGGCGATCATGATCACGAACCCCTCGACACTCGGCCTGTTCGAGGCCCGGATCGGCGAGCTGCTCGAGGCGACCCGCGCGGTGGGCGCGCTGGCCTATATGGACGGCGCCAACCTGAATGCGATCCTCGGCCGGTTCCGCCCTGGCGAGGCTGGCTTCGACGTGATGCACATCAACACGCACAAGACGTTCAGCACACCGCACGGCGGCGGGGGACCGGGCGCAGGCCCCGTCGGCGTGGGAGAGAAGCTCGAGCCGTTCCTCCCCGGGCCGCGCGTCCTCCGCGAGGCGGACGGCAGCTTCCGCCTTGAGCGGGTCGGCGAGCGGCCCACGTCCATCGGCCGTGTCCGGAGCTTCTTCGGCAGCACCGGCGTCCTCGTTCGCGCATACGCCTACCTGCGAGCCCATGGCGGGACCGGCCTGTGCGAGGTCAGCGACGACGCCGTGCTGGCGGCTAACTACCTCAAGACGCTCGTCAGCCAGGCCTACCAGGTGCCGTTCGACCGGCCCTGCATGCACGAGTTCGTGGCGTCGGCCGCCGACCTCAAGCACCGGACCGGCGTGCGCACGCTCGACGTGGCGAAGCGGCTCATCGACAAGGGGTACCACCCGCCGACGATCTACTTCCCGCTCACGGTCGAGGAGGGGATGCTCATCGAGCCCACCGAGACCGAGTCGCTCGAGACCCTCGACGGGTTCGCAGCGGCCCTGATCGAGATCGCACGCGAGGCGGAGACGGACCCCGAGCTCGTGACGAGCGCCCCGCACGACGCACCCGTCCGGCGCCTGGACGAGGCAACCGCTGCGCGCCAGCCGAACCTTCGCTGGCGGGGCATGACCGGGTTGGAGACGCCATGTCCGGACTGAGTTGCGCCCTCCCCAGGCGCGCCTCCGACGCCCCGGCGAGGGCGTCATGACCCACCTTGGCGACCACGTCTTCGCACCCGCGCACTCCAGGCGCGACCTGCTATTGTGGAAGCCATGGTAGGAAGGAGCATCCCCCAGATCATCTGGGGGCGCCTGCGCAAGGACCGCGTCGCGATGGCGTGCCTGATCATCCTGATCGCGTACTACGCGATCGCGATCTTCGGGCCTTTCGTCGGGGGCTTCGTGGGCCTCGATCCCTACAAGTTCGATGCGTCCGCCATCAGCGACCTCGGCGGCAAGCCGAACCTTCCGAACGGCGGCATCAGTTTGCTGCACCCGCTGGGCGTCGAGTGGGGCACCGGGCGTGACATCCTCGCCCAGCTGCTGTTCGGCCTCCGAATCTCGCTCGTCATCTCGTCGTCGGCCACGTTCCTGACCGTCGTGTTCGGGGTGTTCTTCGGCATCGTCGCGGGCTACACCGGCGGCAAGACCGACACGATCCTCGGCCGGTTCATGGACCTCATCCTCGCGTTCCCGTTCCTGCTGATCGTGATGGCCCTGTCGGGCGTTCTCACTGACCGGCTGACGGAACTCGGCGTGCCGCAGGGCAACGCCTCGCGGATCCTCTACCTCATCCTCGTCATGAGCGTCTTCGGCTGGCCGTACCTAGCGCGCATCGTGCGCGGCCAGGTCCTCAGCCTGCGCGAGCGCGAGTTCGTCGAGGCCGCCCTCTCGATGGGCGCCGGGCGCCGGCGGATCCTGTTCACGGAGATCCTGCCCAACCTGTGGGCGCCGATCCTCGTGTACGCGACGCTGACACTCCCGTCGTACATCGGCTTCGAGGCCGTCCTCTCGTTCCTGGGCGTCGGCGTCCTGCCGCCCGACGTGACGTTCGGCTCGATGCTCGCCCAGTCGGTGACCTACTTCAACGTCGTCCCGATGTACCTGTTCATTCCCGGGACGGTGCTGGTGATCCTGGTCGTGTCGTTCAACCTGCTGGGCGACGCGGTGCGTGACGCCCTGGATCCCAAGGCCGTCCGCTAGGACGTTGTGCCGGGGCACACGGCGTGCGCGCTGCGCGTGTGCGCGTGTACCATCCAGCGAAGGCCGGACTTTCCGGCAGCGTGGAGGAGAGACATGGCAAGTATGGGCACACGGCGTGTCCTGACCGCCGGCATGGCAGCAGCCATGCTGGTCAGCGCCTGCGGTGGCAGCACGGCGACGTCCAGTCCGGCGGCCCCCACCGCCAGCACGGGCGCCCCGGCGTCTTCCGCCCCCGCGGCGAGCACCGGCGCCAGTCAGTCAGTCGCGCCCAGCGCGTCGGCGGCTGCAGGCACGCCCCAGAAGGGCGGCACGCTCTACCTGCTCACCCAGGCTCAGCAGTTCGACCAGGTGGACCCGCAGCGCGCGTACACCGGCGAGGACATGGCCTTCTTCAACGGCACGATCTACCGGTCGTTGGAGCAGTTCCAGTTCTCCTCAGACTTCTCGACCGCAGCCAAGCTGGCGCCCGACCTCGCCACGGACACCGGCACGGCCAGCGATGGCGGCAAGACGTGGGCCTTCACCCTGCGTGACGGCGTCACCTTCCAGGACGGCTCGCCGATCACCTGCGCGGACATCAAGTACGGCGTCTCGCGCACGTTCGCGACCGATGTCATCAACCAGGGCCCGACGTACGCCATCCAGTACCTCGACATCCCGACCGATCCCAAGGACGGGTCGTCGATGTACAAGGGCCCCTACAAGGGCACGGGCCAGGACCTCTTCGACAAGGCGGTCACCTGCTCCCCCGACAACAAGACCATCACCTTCCACCTGAACCAGCCGCTGGGTGACTGGAACTACGCCACCACCCTGGGCATGTCGCCGGTCCCGAAGGCCGCCGACACGGGCGAGACC
>JAJYMP010000647.1 GCA_021786915.1 Chloroflexota bacterium | reverse complement strand
GCGACGCTCGCCATGGAGCTCTCGGCCGCGACCTGGGTGCAGTGGAAGTGGGTCTGGCAGGCGGCCGCCGGCCAGCACATCCTCGAGGTCCGCGCCACCGACGGCACCGGGACCGTCCAGACCGCCCGCGTCACGCCGCCGGACCCTGACGGTGCCCGCGGCCACGACCAGATCGCCGTGCAGGTCGCCTGAGCCGGAGTTCGGGTAACCTCGACGGCCTGATGCCTCGACGACGCCATCTCTTCGACATGCCGGAACGGTTCGTGGCCGGGACCGTGGGTGCTCCGGGCAACCGCGTGTTCTTCCTCCAGGCCAAGGACGGATCGCGCGTGGTGTCGGTCGCCCTCGAGAAGGTGCAGGTCGCCGCGCTCGCCCAGCGCCTGATCGAGCTGCTCGAGGAGCTGGAGCAGCGGGGCGTCGAGGACGCGGCCGAGGTGGAGGGCGAGGTCGGCGACACCGCTGCCCTCGACGAGCCGATCAACGAGGTCTTCCGCGTCGGCACGCTGTCGCTGGGCTGGGACACCGTCGACGAGCTGCTGATCGTCGAGGCGCGCGAACTCACCGGGGACGAGGAGGACGACGAGTCGGAGGAGGACGACGAGTCGGAGGACGGGCCCGATCTCCTGCGGGTGCGGTTCTCGCCGGCCGATGCCCGTCGGTTCGTGGCCCGCGCGGTCCGCGTGCTCGCGGCGGGACGGCCGCCGTGCCCGCTGTGCGGCCAGCCGCTGGACCCCCAGGGTCACCTCTGCCCGCGCCGGAACGGCCACCTCCTGAACTGACGACGCCGCCGATGACCGACGAGGCCGACGAGTTCGCGTTCGAGGCTGAGCTTGCCGACGAACTCGAGGACGAAGCGGAGGCCGGCGTCGAGGAGGCGGCCGGGACCACGGTCGAATCGCTCGGCCTGCCGATGCCGGTGCTGCCGGTGGACGAGGCGCTCGCCCTGCTCGCCGGCGGCGAGATCGAGCTCATCGGCCGGCTCTGGGTCTCGTCCAACAACGCGCTGCTGGGGGTCGTGCGCGGCGACGGCGTCGAGGCCGCGGTGATCCACAAGCCGGTCATCGGGGAGCGGCCACTCTCGGACTTCCCCAGCGGGACCCTCGCCCGGCGCGAGGTGGCGTCGTTCGTCGCCTCGCAGGCCACCGGCTGGGGCATCGTCCCGCCGACTGTCCTGCGCGACGGGCCCGTGGGCGAGGGCATGCTCCAGCTGTGGATCCGAACCGATCCGGAGGTGGACCCGGTCGACCTGGTGAACGCGTCCGATCCGCGCCTGCGCCGGATCGCGGTCTTCGATGCAGCGGTCAACAACACTGACCGCAAGGCGGGGCACCTGCTGCCCGTGCCCGGCGGCCACGTCTACGGCGTGGACCACGGGGTCACGTTCTCGCCCGTGCCGAAGCTGCGGACCGTGCTCTGGGGGTGGCGCAGCGAGCCGTTCGCCGACGAGGAGATGGAAATCCTCCGGCTGCTGCGGGCCGGCCTCGATGACCACCTCGGCGCGGCGCTTGGCGAGCTGCTCGACCCGATCGAGGTCCGGGCGACGGCCCGTCGGCTGGACGAACTCCTGGCCTCAGGCTGCTTCCCCCAGCCCGACCCCCGGCGGCCCGCCCTGCCCTGGCCCCCGGTCTGAGGCCGCCGCCGGGCGGGGGCAGGACCGAGCGCGAACGCGATGGAGGCCGACGGCGCACCGGCACGCAGGGGCTTCGCGAGGCCCCCGCGAGTGGCACGATGGGCGCATGCGGAGCTGGAATGGGTGGGGCGACGAGGGTGACACCACGTCGCTCGGCGGGGGCGGGCGGAAGCTGCTGGAATCGAGCCTCGGCCCTGGGACGCCGCCGCGCGAGGCGACCCTGGCCGAGGTGGTCGGGGCGGTCCTGCCGTCTCGCCTCGAGCCAGTCGACGACCTCCACATCACCACCGATGCCGAGCCACGCGTCCGCCGGGCCCGCGGCCAGAGCCTGCCGGACCTGGCCGCCCTCCGGTACGGCCGGCTCGAGGCGGTCCCCGACGCCGTGGCGCGGCCAGTCGAGACCGCAGACGTCCGCGCGCTGATCGACCATGCGCGGACCGTCGGCGCCAAGCTGATCCCATACGGAGGCGGGACGAGCGTCGTCGGGGGCGTCAGCGCCCGCCCCGGCCCCGACCCGCTGATCACCGTCGACCTCGGCGCCCTCGTCGGCGTGCGCAACGTTGACCAGCAGAGCGGGCTCGTGAGCGTGCTCGCGGGGACCACCGGACCCGCGCTGGCCAAGCTCCTCGCGGGTCACGGCCTCGTCATCGGCCACGAGCCGCAGAGCTGGGAGCTCGCGACGGTCGGCGGCTGGGTGGCGGCCCGCGGCTCGGGGCTCAAGAGCCTCGGCGCCGGGCGCATCGAGCAGCTGTTCGCGGGCGGCACGCTGGAGGCTCCCGCGGGAACCCTGGCCATGCAGCCCTACCCGGCTTCGGCCGCCGGCCCGGACCTCCGCCAGCTGGTGCTCGGGTCGGAGGGACGCCTCGGGATCCTGACCGAGGCCATCCTGCGGGCCAGCCCCCACCCGGAGGTCGAGGGCATGGCGGCCTGGGCGCTGCCCGGCTGGGCCGCCGCGGTGGACGCCGTCCGCCAGCTCGTCCAGGCGCGGCCCGGCCTCTCGCTCCTGCGGCTGTCCACCCTGGCGGAGACCCGCACGCTGCTGGCCTTCGCAGAGAAGCCCGCCCAGACGCGCGCCCTGGGCGCCTACGTCCGGGCGCGGCGCCTGCCGGGCGACTGGGTGCTCGTGCTCACGGGGGTGGCCGGGCGGAGGCGCACGGCGAAGGCGGCCGCGGGCGAGGCCAAGGCGATCCTCGGCGGCCACGGCGGCGTCCGCCTCCCGGCACTCGCCGCCGCCTGGTCGCGGACCCGCTTCCGCTCGCCGTACCTGCGCAACACGCTGTGGTCGGCCGGCTACGCCTCCGACACGCTCGAGACCGCCACCGACTGGGCGCACGTGCCCGGTCTCCTCGCCCGGATCGAGGCAGCCCTCGGCATCGCGCTCGCACCCTGGGGCGAGAAGGCCCACGTGTTCACGCACCTCTCGCACCTGTACCCGTCGGGCTCGAGCCTGTACGTCACGTACGTCTTCCGGCTCGCGCCGGACCCCGACGAGACGATGGCCCGCTGGCGGGCGCTGAAGTCGGCCGCGAGCCAGACGATCCGCGCAGACGGGGCGACGATCAGCCACCACCACGGCGTGGGCGTGGACCACGCGCCGTACCTGGCCGACGAGAAGGGACCGCTCGGGATGGCCGCGCTCCGGGCCGTGGCCCGAACCTTCGACCCCGACCGCATGATGAACCCGGGCGTGCTCCTGCAGGACGACGCCGGATGACCGCCGCCGACCGGGTCCTCGCGCTCGACGTCGGCACCCAGAGTGTCCGGGCGATGGTCTTCGACCCGGCCGGCAACCTCCTCGCCCGCACCAAGGTCCCCATCGAGCCGTACGTCCCGGGGCCGCCCGGCTGCTGCGAGCAGGATGCGGGCCTGTACTGGCAGGCCCTGGGCGAAGCCACCCGCGGGCTCTGGCAGCAGCCGGGCGTCGAGCGGAGCGCGATCGCCGGCGTGGCCCTGACGACCCAGCGCGGCACTGTCGTCCCCACCGACGAGTCGGGCGAGCCCCTGCGCCGCGCGATGGTGTGGCTCGACCGGTGCCGCGCCGAGGGCCTGCCCCGGATCGGCGGCAGCTGGGGCCTCAAGTTCAAGGCGGCCCGCGCGACGGAGACCGTCGCGACGTTCCAGGCGGAGGCCGAGGCCAACGTGCTCGCCCGCCGGGAGCCGGACGTGTGGGCCCGCGTCCGCCATTACCTGCTCCTCTCGGGCTTCCTCGTCCATCGGCTCACCGGGCGCTTCGCCGACAGCGTGGCCGCCCAGGTCGGTTACCTCCCGTTCGACTACAGGGGGCTGCGCTGGGCGGACGACGGCGACTGGAAGTGGCTGGCCGTCCCGGTCCGGCGTGAGTGGCTGCCCGAGCTCGTTCCTCCCGGGTCGGTCATCGGGCGGATCACGACTGCCGCCGCCGAAGCGACGGGCATCCCCGCCGGCCTGCCGCTGGTCGCGGCCGCGGGAGACAAGGCGTGCGAGGTCCTGGGCTGCGGCGCGCTCGAGCCGCACGTCGGCGCGATCTCGCTCGGCACCACGGCGACGTTCAACACCACGCACCGCCGCTACGTCGAGGTGATCCCGCTGGTGCCGCCCTACCCGGCGGCGGTGCCGGGCACCTTCAGCCTCGAGGTCCAGGTGTACCGCGGGTTCTGGATGATCGAGTGGTTCAAGCGCGAGTTCGGCACGGCCGAGGCGGCGAGGGCGCGCGAGCTGGGCGTGGACACCGAGAGCCTGTTCGATGAGCTCGTCCTGGCCACCCCGCCGGGGTCGATGGGCCTCGTGCTCCAGCCGTACTGGTCGCCGGGCGTGCGGATCCCGGGACCGGAGGCGAAGGGCGCAGTGATCGGCTGGGGCGACGTCCACACCCGGGCGCACCTGTACCGAGCCATCCTCGAGGGGCTCGCCTACGCGCTCCGCGAGGGCATGGAGCGGACCGGCCGCCGCACCAAGGTCCCCGTCACCGAGATCCGCGTGTCGGGCGGCGGCAGCCAGAGCCCGGCTGCGGTCCAGCTCGTCGCCGACGTGTTCGGGCTGCCGGCGAAGCGGCCGCATACCCACGAGACGAGCGGCCTGGGGGCGGCGATCGACGCCGCCGCGGGGCTGGGGCTGCACCCCTCGTTCGAGGCCGCCGTGGCCGCGATGACCCGCACGGCCGAGACCCGCGACCCTGACCCCGCGGCACACGCCGTCTACGAGGAGCTGTACCGAACCGTCTACCTGCGGCTGTACGGGCAGCTCCAGCCCCTGTACCGCGAGATCCGGCGGATCACGGGGTACCCGCCCGAGGTGTAGCGGCGCCGGGCGCGATCAGCCGGGTCCGGCGCTCGGACTCGCGGCGGTGCCCTTGAGCATGATCGCCGCCTTGCCGGGCGTGCCGATCGTGAGCGTGTCACCGTCGATCAGGTACGGCTGGACGCCCTCCAGCACGGCTAGGACCCCCTGCTCCACGGGCGCCGCGCCATCGGTGCAGCCCCGGGCCGTCATCGACATCGGGCTCAACGCGATCGTCCCCCGGGCAACGGCAACCGCGACGCTGCCCCAGTTGCAGCCGGTGTAGACCGAAGCCGTACCGCCATGGATGACGAGCGTCGCCGCGACGCCCTCCGGCACCGACGAGACCGCGTCGCCGCTGACGATCCCGTCGACCGTCCATGTCGTACCCTCGAGCGGCAGGTTCGTCATCCGCCTGGCGATCAGCGACAACGTCACCGCGCC
The DNA here is from genome assembly GCA_021786915.1 of Chloroflexota bacterium. The sequence goes on along the minus strand of JAJYMP010000647.1, from coordinate 467 downwards.
CTTGCTCAGCGTCATCGCCTCTGGACCCACGTCTGCCATGGCGCCGGGAAGGAAGGCCGCCAGCCACGCGTCCTGCGCCATCAGGTCGGCCCCGCAGGCCATGTCCGTGGTGGCCATCGAGTTGACCTGCAGCGTGCCGTCGCCGAGGACCGCCGCTTGGCCGCCCATCGTGTTGCAGCCCGCATTCGCCGTGAGCCGGCCGTCACTGAACGTCAGCGTCACCTGCGACCCGGCAACCAGGTCGTGGCCCCGCGCCGAGGTCGAGACGTAGGTTCCGCTGGGGAAGAGGAGACCGGCCGGCGAGGGCCTGCGCGACGCCGATGGTGCCGGCGCCTGCCCGCTTGGCCACGGCGACGTCGAGCCCGAACTTCCAGCGCCCGAGGAGCCTGATCGGGCGGTTCTGCGCGCCCTGCTGATCTCACGAAGGCGGTCAACTTGGGGTGTTGCACGGTGTGAGAGGTAGTCAG
>JAJYMP010000617.1 GCA_021786915.1 Chloroflexota bacterium | reverse complement strand
GTTCATGGACCGCGGCGTCCGGCTGGACCGCACCTACCAGCTCAACTTCGGCGGCAACACGGACTTCATGAACATGCTCGAGCGCGAGCGCCTGGAGTCCAAGAAGATCTCCAAGACCAACGCGGTCACCTCGATGCTCGACTACGACATCGCGCCGGAGAACATCCACGTCGGCCCGTCCGACTACGTGCCGTGGCTCAAGGACCGCAAGTACTGCTACATCGTCATGGAGGGCACGACGTTCGGCGACGTGCCGCTCAAGGCGGAGCTCAAGCTCGAGGTCTGGGACAGCCCCAACTCGGCGGGCGTCATCATCGACGCCATCCGCTGCCTCAAGATTGGTCTGGACCGGGGCCTCAAGGGTACCCTTGTGGCGCCGACGAGCTACTTCATGAAGAGCCCGCCGATCCAGCTCCACGACGACGTCGCGCGCGAGCGCGTCGAGGCCTTCATCCGCGGTGACGACAACGAGACGCTCGTCGGCACCGAGGAGTCGAAGGAGCACGCCAAGGCGCTGGCGACAAGCGGCAAGACGAAGGCACCCGCCAAGAAGTGACCGAACCCAAGGAACCGAAGCTCGAGGCGCCGCACCGGCGCCTCGAGGCCACCCCTCCGCGCATCGTGGAGAAGGCGGCGGTTATCGGCTACAAGTCGATGGCCGCCGCTTTGGTGCATCTGCCGACCCGGCTGACCGTGCCCGTCATCGGCAGCTTCAACCAGCTCTCGTACCTGTTCTGGCCGAAGAAGCGGCGCTTCTCGAACACCAACTTCGGCCACGTGCTGGGGCTCCCGCCCGACCATCCGCGGGTCCGCCGCCTGGCGCTGCGGGCATACCGGGAGTACGCGCGTTACATGGTCGAGATCATGCGCCTGCCCGCACAGCCCGCCGACGACGTGGCGAAGCTGATCGCGGGCGACGGCGTGGACAAGATCGTCGATGCGTGGCGCGCCCACGGCAAGGCGATGATCGTGTGCGCGGGCCACGTGGGGAACAACGAGGCGGTCGCGGCCGGCGTGGCGTCGCGCGGCCTGCCCGCCAACGTCGTCGCCGACGACTCTGCCTTCCCGGAGATCTTCGAGATCCTGCGCCAGAACCGCGAGTCGTGGGGCGTCCACGTGGTGCCGTGGCGGAACCTGCGCGAGCTGTTCTCGATCCTGCGGCGCAAGGAGATCCTGGCGCTGCTGGTGGACTGGGGCTACCGGCCGGACGGGATCCCGGTCAAGCTGTTCGGCGCCTGGACCACGCTGCCCGCGGGACCCGCCGTGCTGGCCGCCAAGACGGGCGCCGCGATCGCGCCGATGGAGGTCCGCCGGATCACGGGCGGACGCTTCGAGGTGATCGCGGACGAGACGTTCACCGTGCCCTCGTCGAATCCCGCCGACCTCCAGCGGGCCACGCAGCGGATCGCCGACGCCCTGGAGCGCACGATCGCCGCGGCGCCGGTCCAGTGGTACAGCTTCAAGCCGATGTGGCCGGACAGCGATGCGGAGGCGGCCGAGCTCGAGCGCCGGGCGATGGAGATGCTCGCCGGGCGGTCCGGGACGCCGACTCCCGTCTCGACCGCTGCGGCGGCCGAGACGCCGGGCGCGGGCACGCCGGGCGCGGATGCCCCGGCGACTGTCGGCGGGCCCGTGTGACGGGCGACCCCGGGTCCGCAGGATCCGCAGAGTCCACCAGGCCCGCCGGGACCACGGGGCAAGGCCGCCCTGCGTCGGCTGGACCTGGGTCGGCTGACGGGCCGGGCGGGCGAGTGCACGCGAGCCCGGGCGCCGCGAGGAGCCTCAAGGGCAGCGCCATCGTGGCTGGGACGCGCCTGCTCGGCGCGCTGCCCGAGGGCCCGCTCGTCGCAGCGGCCGAGTCGATCGGCGAGCTGTGGTACCGCATCGCACCCGCCAAGGCGGCGCAGGCCCGCGCGAACCTGGGCCGCGTCTGCGAAGGGCTGGCGGCGCAGGGCCGCGGATCCTCGCTGGTGCGGCGCGCGGCCACCGACCCGGACGCCCTGGAGTTGATCGTCCGGCGTGCCTTCCGCCACGCCGCCCGCTACTACCTCGAGATGGCCCGAGTCGGGAGCCGGGACGCCGCCGACACGCTGGCGCGCATCGACATCGAGACGCCCGGCGAGGTGACAGAGGCGCTTCGGTCCGGCAAGCCGGTCATCCTGACGGGCCTCCACTACGGCTCGATCGAGGTGCCCGTGCTCGTCGTGAGCGAGATGGTGGGCCACCGCGTCACCGCCCCGATGGAGATCGTCGGCGACCCGGTCCTCGCCCGGTGGTTCATGGACTCGCGGAGGCGTTCGGGCGTGAACGTGGTGTCGATGACCGAGGCGCGCCCCGCGCTGATGGCGGCGATCAAGCGCGGGGAATCGGTCGGCCTGGTTGCGGACCGCGACCTGCTCCACAACGGGATCATGGTGCCGTTCTTCGGGCACCCGGCGCCGCTGCCCGCCGGGCCGGCATTGCTTGCGGTCGAGACGGGGCTGCCCATCTACGCCGGCTCCGCAAGGCGGGCGCCGCACCTGCGCTACCGCGGCAAGCTGATCCAGATCCCGACCGATGCCAAGGGGCGCCTGCGCGAGCGCGTCACCGCCATCACCACCGAGATGGCCAAAGTGTTCGAGACACTGCTGGCCGACGGTCCGGAGCAGTGGTTCGGGGCCTTCCACCCGATCTGGCCCGACCTGGCCGTCAGCGAAGGGGACAACGCGTGACCGAGGATTCACTCGAGCGGTTGGGGCGAGCCGACCTCCACGTCCACACCTGGGCGTCGGACGGCACGGCATCGGTGGTCGATGTGCTCGAGCACATCGAGTCCACCGGGTTCCTCGACGTGGTCGCCATCGCCGACCACGAGCGGATCGACGCCGGGCTGGCGGGCCGCGCGATCGCCCTCGACCGGGGCATGCGCGTTGCTGTCGTGGTGGGCGAGGAGATCACCACCCGGGGCGGCCACCTGCTCGGCCTGTTCCTAGACCGCCCGGTGCCGCCCTGGAAGAGCCTGCGGTGGTCGATCGAGGCGATCCACGACCAGGGCGGCATCGCGATCCCGGCACATCCGTTCGCGCCCGTCCACATCTGCGCGCAGGGCTTCTCCCTGCGCCCCCTGGTGACCTCGGACGACCCGTCGGTTCGACCCGACGCGCTCGAGACCTTCAACCCCACGGCCCTCGGCAAGTGGGGCCACCGTGCCAGCGTCAAGTTCGCGAAGGAGCACGGGCTGGCCGAGGTGGGCAACAGCGACGCCCACATCAACGTCGCCATCGCCTCGGGCTGGTCGACGTTCCCCGGCCGCACCCCAGACGAGCTGCGCGCCGCGATCGCCGCCGGCACCACAGCGCCCCACGGCTCGTTCCACAGCTCACTCGGCCAGATCGGCGTCTACAGACGCCAGCTGTCCAAGTACGCGCGCGATATCGCGGCCGACACCAACGGGCGGATCCGTCGCAACGGGACCGGCCGCGACCTCGGGTATCCCGGCGGCACGGAGCGCCCGCCCCGGTTCCGCACGGGGTAGGCTTCCCGCGTGAAGATCGGCCTCGTCTCGCCGTACGTGTACCCGCTCCCGGGCGGCGTCACCCAGCACGTCCGGTACCTGTACGAGAACCTGCGGCTGCGCGGCCACGACGTCCGCATCATCACGTCCTCGCACGGCCTCCAGCGCTCGTCAGAGGGCGACGTCATCCGCCTCGGCAAGGGCTTCTCGATGCCGGCCAACGGCTCGATGGGGACCATCACGGTCTCGCCGCGGTTCCTCAGCCAGGTCCATGCCGTGCTCGAGCGGGAGCGCTTCGACCTGCTCCACTTCCACGAGCCGTTCGTGCCGTTCCTGTCGCCGGTGGTGCTCCGGCTCTCGGACAGCGTCAACATCGGCACGTTCCACGCCTATGGGGGCTGGTCGCCCGCCTATGAGTTCGGCAGCCGGGTCCTCCGGGGCGACGCGGCGCGGCTGCACGGGCGGATCGCGGTCTCGGCAGCGGCGCGCCACTTCATCGACCGCTACTTCCCGGGCGACTACAAGGTGATCCCCAACGGCGTGGACGCGGACCGGTACGGGCGTGCGGTCCCGCTGGCCCGCTGGAGGGACGGCACGCCGAACATCCTGTTCGTCGGGCGGTTCGAGCCGCGCAAGGGTGTGCTCGACCTGCTCAAGGCCTACCGCCAGATCCGCAAGGACGGCATCGAGGCGAGGCTCCTGCTGGTGGGCGGCGGCCCGCAGGAGCGCGAGGCGCGCCGCTACGTGGCGACGCGCCGGCTCAGCGGCGTGGAATTCCTGGGACGCGTCTCCGACGACGAGAAGCTCCAGTTGTTCCGGACCGCGGACGTCTACACCTCGCCTGCCACCGGCCGGGAGTCGTTCGGCATCGTGCTGCTCGAGGCCATGGCCGCGGGCGCGCCGATCGTGGCCTCGGACATCCACGGCTACAAGGGCGTGGTCCGGCGGGGCCGCGAGGCGCTGCTGGTGCCGCCGCACGAGCCCAAGGAGCTCGCCGCCGCGATCGAGCGGCTGCTGGGCGACCGCGAGCTTGCTGCGCAGATGTCGGCGAACGGGCTGGTCCGGGCCGAGGGGTTCTCCTGGCCGCGGGTGACCGCCAAGGTGGACGACTACTACGGCTTCGTCATCCGGCGCCTCGCCGCCGCCGGGCAGCTCCCGGCCGGCTTCCACGCCGAGGTGCCGCAGTCGCCGCGGATCGGGGTGGGCCCAGCGGGCTGAGGAGCCACTTGCGGGCCAGCGCGGGCATCTCGTCCCCGGGCTCCTCGCCTGGTGCTAGGCCTCGCCCGTCGCCTCCGGGTGCGGCCCGCTCATGGGCGTCTCGCCGCCGCCGTCCTCGCCCGTCTCGCGAGCCTCCTCGGCCAGCGCCTGGCGCCACGTCCACGCCGAGTACGCCACCGCGATCGAGGCGAGCACCAGGAACGCCACCAGGATGAGGAACCGGATGTCCGAGAACGACGTCGCGCCGGAGCGGTTCGCCTGGTTCGACCAGAACTGGAACGGGTAGAGGTAGGTCGGCAGCACCCCCTGGTACCAGGGCAGCAGGCTCGACGGCAGCGGCAGGCCCGAGATGTCCGGGTACAGCAGCACGAAGTTGACCGCGATCGCCGCCACGAGCCCGCCGACGAACCGGCGGGCGTCGCGCGCCGTGACGATCTGGGATGCGATCAGGCCCGTGAGGGCGAGGCCCACGATCGCGATCGGCTCCGGCGAGAGGCCGTTGACCGAGAACAGCGCGCCGTCCGCTGGCAGCAGCCGCGTCAGGAGCGCGAGCGCCACCACCACGATGCCGGTCGCGAGCACGCCCTGCGCGTCGCGCGCCTCGAGCGGCCTGCCGTCGGAGCGCGGGCGGCTCAGCTTGACGAGCTGCCAGACGAGGACGGCACCGCCCACCAGCAGGACCAGCACGAGCGCCCCCACCGACGGCGTGACGACCAGGTTGCCGGGGTTGCCGTTGCACGCCTGCGACCCCTTGTCCACCAGGTCGACGCCCGCGATGCGGCAGAGCGGCAGCCGGAACAGCCACAGGATGGCCGGTCCCATGACCCCGACACCGGCGGCCACCCGCGCCAGGAGCCACGTGCGCCGCGACGGGCCGTGCCAGAGCTCGGCCGCGAAGTACGCCAGCGCGATGATCAGGAACGGCAGGCTCGTGTAGTAGTGGTACTGGAATGCAGCCCGATCGATCCTCGCCCAGGAGATCCACTGCGCGAGGAAGCCGATCAGGAGCAGGGCGAGCGGCAGGCTGCGGCGCTTGAACGCCTGGTAGGCGGCGAACGCCATGGCCGGGATCGACATCCACCAGATGGC
>JAJYMP010000768.1 GCA_021786915.1 Chloroflexota bacterium | reverse complement strand
AGGCGCTCGTGTTCGAGATCGACGACCAGGGGCATGGGACCGTGCGCGGCGTTGCCCGCAAGCGCCAGGGCCTCTCGCACATGCAGTCGGGCACGGTCGCGGACATCGCCGCGGTCGTGGACAACTTCGCGGTGGCGCTCCAGGAAGCCGAGGAGATGGCCGGGTTCCGGCCCAGCCAGGTCGTCATCGGCATCGCCGGCGAGCTCGTCAAGGGCTTCACCACCACGCTCACGCAGGAGCGCAAGAAGCCGGGCCTGCCGATCAACGACGCTGAGCTGATGAAGCTGATCGACAGCGTCCAGCGCGAAGCGCTGCACGAGGCGGAGCGCGCCATCACCTGGGAGACCGGCCTCCCGCACGTCGACGTGAGGCTCGTCCACAGCGCGGTCGTCGGCGCCTCGATCGACGGCTACGCGCTCTCGAATCCGATCGGCTTCCAGGGCCGCCACGTCAAGATCGGCATCTTCAACGCCTTCGCGCCGCTGGTGCACCTGGGCGCCCTCCAGTCGGTGGCCAGCCAGCTGGACCTCGAGCTGCTCGAGGTGGTCGCGGAGCCGTACGCCGTCGCGCGCGTGCTGGGCGCGGAGAACGTGCGGCAGGCAGGCGCCATGTTCGTGGACGTGGGCGGCGGGACCACGGACGTCGCCCTCGTTCGCCAGGGCGGCATCGAGGGGACGCGCATGTTCGCGCTGGGCGGGCGGGCGTTCACCAAGTCCATCGCGGACCGGCTCGACCTGCCGTTCCCGCGCGCCGAGTCGCTCAAGGTGGACTACGCCCGCGGGCTGGCCGTCGACCGCCACGACGAGATCGCCGAGATCGTCCGCGACGACGTGGCCGTGTGGGCGGCAGGGGTCGAACTGGTGATGGAGGAGCTGGCCGCGGGCGAGATGCTGCCCAGCCGGATCCACCTGTGCGGCGGAGGGTCGCGGCTGCCGGAGATCCAGAAGGCGCTCGCGTCGGAGCGGTTCTGGAAGCGGCTGCCGCTCGCCCGGCCCCCGGAGGTCTCGATCATGGCGCCCGACCAGGTGACCGCGATCTCGGACGCAACCGACCTGCTCGTCGACCAGCAGGACGTGACGCCGCTCGGCCTTGCGTACCAGGCCATCGAGCTCCACACCACCGAGGACCCGCTCGACGCCACGCTGCGCCGCGTCCTCCACGCCATGAAGGTCTAGGCTGGCGGGCATGGCGAGCATCGTCTACCTCGACGTCGAGGACGAGATCACGACCGCAGCCGCGCGCATCCGCAACGCCAATGCGCCGCGGGTGGGCATGTTCATCCCGTTCGGGTCGCGGGTCGCCACGTCGCGGATCAACTTCCGCCTGCTGGCGCGCGAGGCCCAGGACGCGAAGCGCCGCCTCGACGTCGTGGCGCCCGACGCCTCCGCCCGGGCGCTCGCCGCGTCGGCCGGGCTGCCCGTGTTCGCGTCCGTGGCCGAGTACGAGGCCGCCCTGGAATCGGGACAGGCGGCCGCCATCGACCAGGCGGCGGCGACCGCTGCGGTGCCGCCCTGGCAGTCGCCGGCCGGGGCGGCGGGAAGCCGACGACCGGGTCCGGGCCGCGCGGCCCCGGCATCGGCCGATGGCGCGCACGCCAGCCCTGCCGGCGCCGAGCGCAGTGCGCCCGAAGCAGCCCCGCAGGGGCGACAGTCCCAGGCCCGACCGGCGACGGAGGCCGAGGTCGCGTCGCTCGCCATCGGCGGCCGATCCGCCGCCGCGCCCGACGCTGCGGCCCGGGACGTACCGGTGACGCCGTCCGCGGGCCGCCGGGGCCGCCGGGCGGGCATCCTCATCCTCGTGCTGGCGCTCGCCCTCGTGCTCGCGTTCGGCGGTGCGGCCGCGGCCGTCGCGCTTCCCTCGGCGGACATCACGGTGACGCCGGTCCTCGAGGCGGTCCCGACCGTCTCGCTGACGGTCCGGGCCGACACCACCGCCACCGCCGTTGACCCGGCGGGGCTCGTCGTCCCGGCGACGTCGGTGGACGTCCCGGTCACGGCGCAGGGCGACTTCCCGGTCACCGGCGTGAGCATCCAGCAGACGGCTGCCAGCGGATCGGTCACCTTCGACAGCATCAACACGGTCAACGCCATGCCCGTCGCTCGCGGCACCCGCGTCTCGACGAGCGACGGCATCACGTTCTCCACCACGGACTCGGTCACGGTCCCGCGGGCGACGGTCCCGGGCGGCGGCTCCACGATCACCCACGGCAAGGCAACGGTCGGGGTCGTCGCGGTGTCCTCTGGCCCGAAGGGCAACGTCCCGGCGGGTGCCATCGACCAGGTGCCGAGTTCGCTCGCCGCGATGCAGATCAGCGTCTCCAACGCGTCCGCGACCAGCGGCGGAACCCGGACCGAGCTCCCGAAGATCGCCGCCGCCGACGTGGCGGCCGCCAGGGCCAAGCTGACAACGGAGCTCAGCTCGGCGCTCGCGACCGCCCTGGCGGACCCGACGCTGGCTCCGCAGGGCACGAGGCTCTTCCCCGACACGGCTCGATTGGGCGACCCCACATTCACGCCGGACGCGGCCGGGCTGGCCGGCAAGGTGCTCAAGGCCGGCCAGACCACGTTCACCCTCAAGGCGGACGCGACGGCAACCGCCATCGCGATCGACGAGTCACCGCTCAAGGCAATCGGCGAGGCAGCCGTGCGAGCCGCGGTCAAGCCCGGCTACCAGATCGTCGACTCGTCGATCCAGATCACGGTGGGCGACGGGACCGTCGGCGAGGACGGCACGGTGAGCTATCCGGTGAGCGCGAGCGCCTTCGAGCAGCGCCCCCTCGACGCAGCGGCGCTCAGGGCCTCCGTCCTGGGCAAGTCCGAGGCTGACGCCTCGGCGGCCCTCGCGCAGTACGGCAGGGTCTCGATCGCGCTCTGGCCGTTCTGGGTGACCGGGGTGCCAACGAGCGGCGACAGGGTCACGGTCTCGATCGCGGCGCCCGTCGCCCCCGCGCCCACGCCCACGTCGCCGCCCACGAAGGCGCCCGCGAGCGAGAAGCCCTCGGCGTCGCCCTCCGCCTCGACCGCTCCCAGCGGATCGCCGGTACCATCGGGCTGATGCACGCTGCACGCCCGCGCGCCGCCTGGCGCGCCGTCCGAAGCCGGTGACGGCGCGGATCCTGGGGGTTGACCTCGGCACGCGCCGCATCGGCCTTGCGGTCGCGGATGCGGAGATCGGGATCGCGCGACCACTCGCCACGCTCAGCCGCGGCGTCTCCGACGATGAGGACGCCGCGGCGCTCGGTCGCGTCTGCCGGGAGCAGGGCGTGGTCGAGTTGGTGGTGGGCCTGCCCGTCGAGGCGCGCGGCAACGAGGGCGAGATGGCCGCGAACGCCCGCGACTGGGCGGCGGCCATGGGCGAACGGCTGCGCCTGCCCGTGGCCATGCGCGATGAGCGGCTGAGCTCCTTCGAGGCGGAGCAACGCCTTGGCCGGATGCCGCGGGGGAGGAGCGGGGGCGCCCCGAGTCGCGTCCAGCGCAACGCCTATCGGGCCCGCGTCGACCGCGAGGCCGCCTCGATCATCCTGCAAGACGAACTCGACGCCCGACGGGGCGTCACGCCCGCCACGACGAGCGCGTCGGAGGGCCCTCGACCCGATCCCCAGGAGGAGCAATGACGTTGCGAGGCGGGCGCGGACCCCGTGACCCGATGGCCGACCCGGCGCCGCAGCCGGCTCCCGCGGACTACGGCTACCGTCGCTCAGGACGGTACGGGCGCGGGCCGGGCGACCAGCGCCGATACGAGCGCTACGGCGACCAGGGTGGCGGCCTCGGCGGGCTCCTGCGGTTCCTGCTGTTCCTCGCAGTCCTCTCGGCGGCGGTCGTGCTCGTGCTCATGACGGTGGCGCGGCCGATCCTCCGGATGGCGGTGGCGCCCTGGGCGGAGCAGAACCCGAGCGTCCTCTCGATTGGGTTCATCGCCGAGCTGGTCCGCGAGGACCTCGGCCCGGCGCTGACGGCGCCCGCGAGCACCGACGCCACCAGCGTCACCTTCGTGGTGGCGGGCGGCGACACCCCGGCCCTCCTCGCGCCCAAGCTCCAGGCGGCGGGACTCATCGCCAGCGAGCCCGCATTCCTGTACTTCGCCCACGAGGACAACCTCGGCCCGCAGCTGGTCGCCGGCAACTTCCAGCTCGCCAAGAACATGACGCCCGAGCAGGTGGTCCAGGGCCTGATCAACAACCGCGTGGTGGAGCAGGCAATGACGATCACGTTCCGCGAGGGCCTGCGCATCGAGCAGATGGCCGCCAAGCTCCAGACGATCCCGGGCACGAGGATCGACCCGAAGGCGTTCTACGACCTCGCGGAGCACCCGTCCAACAGCCTCCTCGGCGACTACCCGTGGCTGCTGGACCCGAAGATCCACACCCAGGGCGCGAGCCTCGAGGGCTTCCTCTACCCGGCCACGTACACCATCCGCACGGACCCGATCGCCCCGACCGACGCCGAGGGGCTGATCCGGATGATGCTCGACGCGTTCTATGCGAAGGTCGGCCCGGACAGGATGAACGTGCCCACCGCCCGCGGCCTCACGTTCCAGCAGGTGCTGGTGCTCGCCTCGATCGTGGAGCAGGAAGCGCAGCTCGACGCCGACCGGCCGCTGATCGCCGGGGTGTACCAGAACCGCCTGAACCCGAAGCTGTGGCCCGCTGGCCTGCTGCAGTCGGACCCGACCGTCTTCTATGTCAACGACACCCTCCAGCTCGACAAGCTGGCGTTCGCGAAGTGGCAGACGTACGTGTTCTGGGACAAGCTGCCGACCGGGTACCAGCTGCCCGTGCCGCTGCCGGCAGCCCTCGCAGCGTACAACACGTACACCAGCAAAGGCCTGCCGCCCGGGCCGATCTGCTCGCCCGCGGTGGCGTCCATCGACGCCGCCCTCAACCCCAACACCAAGACCGGCTACCTCTTCTTCCTGGCCACGGGCCAGAACGGCAAGACGGTGTACGCGAAGACGCAGGCCCAGCACGACGCCAACGTCCAGAAGTACCTCCATTGACCATGCGCGACGCCGCACTGCCCGTCCCCGCCGACTTCGCGCCCGCCCCCGACGAGGCGACGCGCACCCGCTGGCGCGACGCTGACCGAGCCGCACGCCCGGCGCGCCTCGCCCGCCTCCGCGAGCGCATGGCGCGGGAGGGGGTGGATGCGTGGTTCGGCGTGCGGCCCGAGCACATGCGCTGGCTCACCGGCTTCACGCTCGGCCCGGGCGAGAAGCCCTCGGCCGCGCACTCGGGCGAGTTCCTGGTCGGGCTCGACTCGGTGACCGTGCTCGCCGATTCGCGCTACGCGATCCAGGCCCGCCGTGAAGCGCCGGACGCCATCGTCGACGAGATCGGCTACGACCTGCCCGGCGCGTGGACCCGGCTGGTGGCCTCGATCGGGGCTCGGCGCGTGGGCATGGAGGCGGCTGCGGTCCCGCACGCGCTCTGGACGCAGCTCGCCGAGGCTGCCCCCGCCGTGGAGCTCGTACCGGCCGACGGCTGGGTGGAGGCGATGCGCGCGGTCAAGACGCCCGACGAGGTGGAGCGGATCGCTGCAGCGTGCGCGGTTGCGGACCGGGCGCTCGCCGCGCTCCTGCCCGAGATCCGCCCCGGCGTCACTGAGCAGGATCTGGCGCTGCGCCTCGAGTGGCACATGCGGACGGGCGGCGCCGAGTGCGTCGCGTTCGACGTGGCGTGCCTCGCGGGGCCCGAGGCCGCGCTGCCGCACGGGTCGCCGGGCAACCGGCCGGTGCTCGACCGGGCGGTGCTGCTGTTCGACTTCGGCGCCCAGGTCGACGGCTACCGGAGCGACATGACCCGGACCCTGTTCGTGGGCGAGCCGACGG
>JAJYMP010000189.1 GCA_021786915.1 Chloroflexota bacterium | reverse complement strand
CGCGAGGTCCACGTTCGCCCGCGCCAGGAGGCGCATCTGGAACTCGATGGAGGTTCCGGTGGCCGAGATGTTGCTCGCCGCGATGAGGGCGCCGTTGGCGTAGGTGGTCGAGGTCGAGGCCGCGCTCGTGAACTTGAGAGAGCTCGTCCCCTGGCGGTGCGTGGCGGAGTCGAGCGTCGGCGCGGCGGCCCAGCCGGTGATCGCCTCGCAGTCGGCGATCTGGACGCCGGCCGCCCCGAGGCCGATGTGCGTGAGCGCGAGCGGGACCGTGCCGGTCCCCGCGAGCGCCTTGGCCCAGAACGCGGCGTATGCGCTCGTGAAGGCGTTGCGCTGGAGCCGCTCCCAGACGACTCGCCCGTCGGTGTCGGCGAGGCGCAGGAGCAGCTCGCCGCGAGCGATCCTCGACTCAGTCTTAGACTCGGTGCGCATCTGGTCAGGAGAACTCCGTGAAGCCGAACGTGCCGTCGTGAGCCGACCCGGGGCCATAGTACCACGGCGGGCCCGACGTAGTCGTCGCGAGCACCGCCGCCGCCGGCGGGCTCGCGGTCGCCAGCCCGGCGAACTGGGGAGGCAGGCTGGGCCCGCTCAGGAGCCGCTGGGTGTACCCCTGGTCGGGGCTGATGGTCCACTCGTTGCGCAGCACCTGGATGTCGTACTGCTCCGGATCCGCTCCGCCGGCGACCATCGTGTGATCGACCAGGTGGATGACGTCGAACGGCCGCAGGAACGGCAGGCCGTCCTGGAGAGGGACGTCGATCCTGTTGAGGGGCGCGCTCCTGGCGGCGAGCATCTCGCGGGCCAGCTCCGTCGCCGTTGCGGTCGTGGGGAGGTAGGCGCTCCGGACCGTGGCGGGGATGCGCCCGTACCGCTCGATCGCGTCCTGGTCGTCCACGACCACGGCCCACGGGGCAGAGGGGCGCTGCGGCGTGCCCGTGAGCTGGAGCGAGGTGATGTAGAGCTGCGCGGCCGCCGCCCCCCAGAAGGTGAGGGTCGCGTAGCCCGTCGCGAACTCGGCCTGGTAGTAGATCGTGTCGGACGGGGCGGCGAGCGTCTTCGGCGGCGCCGAGTTCGTCAGCGTCGCGGGGAAGCCGCTGCCGTCGGCGGCCGTGTTGCCGGCCATCGACCCGATCGCCGTGACCGCGACGGGGAAGTGCCGCTCCCAGCGTACGTAGTCCTGCGCCATGAGCTTCACCCGGACCGGCGGCGAGGGGTACCATTCGCCGCCCGCTTGGGACGCGGCCATGACGACGATCGCCCGATCCTGCTGGTAGACGGTCTCGGCCGCTGAGGCCGTCCGATCGAGGTACTCGAGGGACAGCTCGGTCGCGAGCCCCTGCGGCGTCGTCGCCCGGGCGAGGTCGTAGAGGTGGTCGAGGGTGGACAGCGTCAGGATGGGCTGGCTCGACACCCGGCGGGTATGGCTCTTGTTCCACCACCGCAGGACCCCGCCTCCGTCCACGAAGAGGCGACCGCCCTCCGCGAGCGTGAGCTGCGCGAGCTCCTCCATGAGGGGCGCGTCGGACGCGAGAGCGAAGGGCAGCGTGGTCTCCCCGGCGTCCAGGACGAAGTCGACGCCCTCGGCCAGGCCGATGCTCGTGAGCATCGCCCGGATGACTGCGTCGGCCGTGACATTCGTCGCCGGCCCGTACGTGACCCTCGCCTGCTGCCACGCCGCCGTGCGCCCCACGAGGCGCAGGACCGCCGTCCTGTCGGCCGTGCGCGGGACGAGCGAGTCGACCACGCCTCGGAACACGACGTCGTAGCGGCCCCCGTAGCCGGCCTCGATGTACGCCTCCTGCCCGATCTTCCCGAGGTACGGGTAGAGCGTCCCTCCGATGTTCGACTGGGAGTAGCGCAGGTCGCCGTTGTCGAGCGTGACCGTCGCGTCGGACGTGTTCAGGCGCCGGAGCTCCAGGTCCACGTCGTCCACGCCGCCGGCGTCGAGCAAGAAGCCTGTCTCGTCGTACCAGTTGACGCCGTCCCAGCGTATCCAGAGGCGTGCCGAGAATGTGTGCACCGGCGCCAGCGCGGTCTCGATGAGGAGGGCGTCGATCGACCGGTCGAGGGGATCGTTGAGGACCCGCCGGAGCCTGACCTGCGTGCCGACCGTCATCGGGATCACGCGGCTGAGCCGCGTGATGCTCTCGACGAAGAGCCCCAGGGTGCGCCGGAGCCGAGTCTCGCTGGTCACGGTCAGGGCCGAAGTCTCGAAGTCGTAGGTCAGGTTACCTGCCGCGAAATCGCCCGACGCGGGGGCCGTGACAGTCGCCCTGTACGACGCGGGGGATGTCATCGCCCCCGTGATCGGGGCGCTCCACCCACCGGACCCGTCCGTGGTGACCGTCCCTACCGCGATCGGCGTGCCGGGCAGCCTGACGAGCGAGACCGAAGGGGTGCCGCCGGCAACCGTGCCGACCAGGAAGGCCGGCAGCGGCGCGTCGGCGTTGTAGACCTCCCGGACGGTGATCGTGTTGGGGTGCGGGTCGGGTGTAGTGAGGCCGGCACTGAGGGAGGCACCCTGCACGAAGTTCGCGACCCAGTGGCCGGAGACGGTTCCGCCGACCTTGATATAGAAGTCATGCGGACCGGGCGGAGCTAAGAAGACGCCGAAGATGTCGACCGATACGGTGTCCCAGGTAACTTGCGAGACCGTCTTGCGCTGCTCGGAGACGAGCACGCCGTCCATATAGAGCGAGATGCTGAGGCTAACTCCAACAGGTTCGACGGCGAAGCCTGCGTCGCGGAACGAGGTATCCGGGCCGCCACTGGCGGAGGCATTGTAGTGGACATAGCCGCTGTAGCCCTGGATCGTCGGGCTCTGGGCGCTCCCGACTCCTGACGCGCCGGTGGACGGCATGCTCTTATGACGCCCCCGCTACTGAGTCAGCGCGAAGGCGATGACGTCGGCCACGTCGTTGGACGTGCCGGGAGTCCCCGCCGCGATGACGCACCTGACCCAGACGAGGACGCACTTCTGCGGCGGGATATTGCCGATCGACAGAGGGGCAGCCGCGGTCGGGTCGCTGAACGACACGCCGGCCGGGGCAACGAGGCCGGACGCGATGCTGGCGCCCTGCGCCGCCGCCGAGGCGAGGTCGACGACTCCCATGGGGTCGAGGCCGAGCGAGTACCGCCCGCCGCCGGCCGCGTCCGAGATGTAGACCGCGGCGCTCAGCGCGGTGTCGACGGTGGAGAGGTTGGCTACCGCGACGCAGCGGTAGTCGGTCTGCCCCGCGGTCACGCCCGTCGCGCTGACGGCGCCGAAGAGGTTGTTCGAGATGTTGGTCGCGGCCTGCGTTGTGCTCGCGAACTTGCCGAGCGACGCCTGCGGGTCGGCCTGAACCCCGCCATAGCCCGCGGCCAAGGCGGGGTTGGTGAGAAGCGTCACGAGCTGTCCGGTCTGGAGCGTCATCGCGGGTCGGCCTCCTCGAGATCCAGCATGAAGTCGACGAGCGTCGGGTCGGCCGGGAGCGAGGCCGCGGCGGGCGACAGGGCGACGGACACGGCGACGCCCGACGCCGACGGGAACACGTCGATGTAGGAGAATGCCGGGTACTGCCCGATGGAGACGGACTCCATCCACAGGTCACGGATTGCGTCGTACACCGTCCTCGATACAAGACGAAACTCGAGGCGGTATGTATGCCCCCAGGACGAGATCGTCGTGCGGAGGCGGCCTCCTAGTGTCCGGCGTTGGACCATTCGCATATCGAGACCGCGTGTAGGCGGCCCCGCGCTAGCGGGGTGTGGAAGAGTGAGCGTCGTTGACCCGAGCACGAGCGTCGGCGGGTTCATGTTATGAGCCTCCTCGGACGGGTTGGAGAGGCCGCCCGCGACGATACGCCTCCTCCTCGAGATACCCCCACATCTTACGCGCGAACGACCTAGCCTCAGCGTCTGAGGCGCTCAAGGCCTGGACGTTGAAGATTACGTCGCCAACCGAGATGTTAGAACTAGAAGTAAGTGCGCGTGAGTCGGCGTTACTGAGAACTTGCGTGCCGCGCGGTAAACGCGCGAGCTCGGGACCCTGTTCGCCGAGTACCGCCCAGCCGCCCCTGAAGGACGGAGTGCCCTTCGCGAGGTACGGGATCTGCCCGAGATTGAGGCCGCTCCAGTCAAACGCCGCTACCTTACCCGCCGGCGTGTCGAAGCCGGGGATGTGGATCTGAATGCTATTGACTGCGGTGATGAAGCCGTTGATGGCGGTAATGATGGAGTTGATACTGCTCTTGACAGTACCTGCGATACCATCCCAGAGCGCAGTAAAGAACGACGATAAGGGTTCCCACACCCCCTTGATAGCCCCGACAGTATTCGCAGCAACCTCGGCTGCAACCTGCCAGACCGTCCCGATCGCGTCGAATGTGAGTGACATTGCCTGGAGGAGCGCCATCGCAGCGGCCCCGAGTGCCGGGAACACGACGCGCCCCACGTCCACGATGATAGGCGTGACGATCTGGATGACGCCCGCGATGAGCTCGAACGCGCTCTTTACCGCGCCCGCGACCTGCTCGACGACCCTCGAGATGAGGGGCCAGTTATCCCTGATCCACTGCTGGATGCCCGCGAAAGCCTCGCCCAGAGCCGGCAGGATAACGGTCGTGAATGTCTCGAAGACCGACTGCACGGGCGGCAGGATATTGTCCTTGATCCAGTTGAAGACATCCCCGAAGGCGGGGATGACCGTGTCCGTGATGAAGGCGAATGCGGTACCTAGCGTCTTCATGACACCGCTGGGCCCGCCAATCGTGTCGATGCCCGCCGTAAAGATCGGGACGACATTGTCGATCACCCAGCGGAACGCAGCAGCCAGAGCGGGGATGCCCGTGTCCGTGACAAAGGCAATAGCAGCGCCGATACCGGCCATCACGCCCTTGATTATCTCGGCGATTGCCGGGGCGTTCGCAGTCACCCACACGCTGAAGTCCTGCAGCGCGCCGGTGAGCATCGGGAGGACGGACTGGATAATCGGGATGAAAGCCTGCCCGAGCCCGGCCATTGTTGTCTCGAACGTCGCGGCCAGGATGCGCTGCTGGTTCGCCATCCCGCCCGCGGTGCGGGCGAAGTCACCCTGCGCGAGGGTCGACTGCTCCATGATGAGGGCGAACGCGGCCTGTGCTTTCGCCGCGGCGGGGAGCACGTCCTTGGTCGTCTTGACGAGCCCCATGCTGAGGGCCTTCTCGCGTAGCATCGCGTCGTTGAGGTTGATGCCCAGTGAGCGCAGCGGCTCGGTCTCGCCGACGAGGCCTGAGCGCAGCTTCTCGAGGACCGCGGTCGGGTCGAGGTTGTTGAACGAAGCGAGGTCAGACGACAGCTTGAGGAGCTGCGTGCTCATGTCGGTCGACTTCCCGAGGCCGATGCCCATCGACCGGAAGAGGTTGCCGTAGGTACCCGTCGCCGATAGCGCCGCGGTCTCGCTAATGCCCAGCGCCGCGGGCGCGGTCTTAGCGAAGGCCTCCACCTTCCCCGCCATGTCCTCGAACACGACGTTGACCTTCGAGCGAGCCTCATTCATGTCGCTCGCGAAACTACCGAGCTTGAACGCGGCAGCGCCGGCCGCCACCCCCACACCGGCGAGGGCGAGAGCGGCAGTCGTGAAGATGCCAGCTAGCTTCCCGGCTGTGCTCTTCGCGCTCCTGTACGCCCCGGCCAGTCCCTTATCGAACTGGTCCTTCTTCAGGGAGAGCGCAGCGAAGAGTTCGCCGACCTTGAGAGCCATACCAGTATCTTACCCGCGCGACCTAGCAGCCCCCGAGGCGTAGATGGCCTCGAACGCCGACTGCGCCGCTGCGCGATCAGTAATCACGACGGCCTTCCCGCCACCTCGTCCGAGCTCAGTTCGGCTGTG
>JAJYMP010000087.1 GCA_021786915.1 Chloroflexota bacterium | reverse complement strand
GCGATACGCCCCGTCGTAGACGTCGAGGCCCGCCATGTCCGCGATCGCGAACGGCCCGAAGAACGGCAGCCGGAAGCCGAACGTGCCGCGGACTACCTGGTCCACGATTTCCGGCGTGGCGAGGCCCTCCTCGACGACCGCTGCGGCTTCCTGAAACAGGGCGTACTGGAGGCGATTACCCACGAACCCAGGACTGTCCGCCACGCGACACGGACTCTTGCCGGCGCTCACCAGGAGCGCCTCGACTCGATCAAGGACGTCCGCACGCGTCGTCTCGCAGGCGATCAGCTCGACACCCGGCACGAACTGAGGCGGATTGAACCAGTGCGCCCCGAGGAAGCGGTCGGGATGGGCGAGCGCTTGGCTCAAGAGGCGGATCGAGATCGCCGATGTGTTCGTGGCAATCGGCGCCTCGCGATCCGCTGCCGCCTCGATCCGCCGGAGCGCCGTCATCTTCGTTGTCTTGTCCTCGTAGACCGCTTCAATGACAAGATCTGCGACCGAGACGGCGTCCTCGATGTCGACGGCAGGCCGGACTCGGGCACGGACGGCTGCGACGGAGCCTGAAGGAATGAGGCCGTCACGCTCGTGTCGACCCGCCTCCGCGAATAGCAGCTCCGCCGCGGCGGCGGCACGGTCGGTTGAGACGTCTGCGAGGATGCAGCCGGCCCCGGCGAGGGCGAGCACCTCGGCGATCCCGCGGCCCATATACCCGGCACCCACGATCGCGATCTGGCGTGGCCATCTCACCGGAGCTCACCTCCCGAATCCAATACTGCGGCCGGATCACCGGCGTTCCAGGGCCTGTCCGGACGTCACCCGTCGCCCAGCGGCCATCCGGCGGGAACGGGCACACCTGGAGCGCGACGATATTCGCCGCCAGGTGAGCGCCGGACTTCGTGGTCGGGGGTACGGCGGCAGTGCCCGACGGAGTTGACTTTCTGCCCTGCGGCGTTAGTATACCACCCGGTAGCGTTATCAGTAACGCTACCGGATAACGCTACCGGGCGAGTCTTCAGGGACGCAAGCGGTGTTTGGAGAGACGTCGCGTCCGTGGCCTGGATCGGCAGCGTCGAGACGATCGCTAGCGGAGAGACATCCTTGATCCTCACCGAGGCCTCCCCGGATCAGGCGGAAATCGACAAGCTTGTATCCGTGGCCCGTACTGTGCGCCGCGAGGTCATCTTGGCCGTCGCGCACGCCAAGGCGGGCCACTTGGGCGGCCCGCTGTCGGCCGCCGACATCCTGACCGCGCTGTACTTCCGCGTTCTCAACATCCGACCGGACGAGCCCAACTGGCCCGCCCGCGATCGGTTCGTCCTCTCGAAGGGCCACAGCAGCATTGCCCTTTACGCGACGCTCGCCCTGCGAGGGTTCTTCCCGGTCGCCGAGCTCAGCACGTTCGACGCACTCGACTCGCGCCTCCAGGGCCATCCCGACATGACGGCGCTGCCCGGCCTCGACATGTCCACGGGATCGCTCGGGCTCGGCCTGTCGGCCGGAGTCGGCATCGCACTCGGGGCAAAGCTCGCCCGGCAATCGTTCACGACGTTCGTCATGGTGGGCGACGGGGAGTGCAACGAGGGCATCGTGTGGGAAGCGGCGGACGTCGCGGCGAGGCACCGCCTCGACAACCTCGTCGTGATCGTCGACAAGAACGACCTCCAGCAGTACTGCTGGCACGACCCGGGTTCTCTGGACCGCAAGGCGCCGTATGGCGACGAGCAGTTGAGGGCTCGCTGGACCAGCTTCGGCTGGTCCGTCAGCGAGGTGGACGGCCACGATATGGCGCGTGTTATCAACGCTCTCGAGGCAGCCAAGGCTACTTGCGGCAAGCCGGCCATAGTGATCGCGCACACCGTAAAAGGCAAGGGTGTGTCGTACATGGAGGGAAACTATCGATGGCATAGCCGGGTCCCGACCGAAGAGGAGCTCGCCGCCGCCTTGGCCGAGCTCGCGACGTGGCAAGACCTCCAATTCCCGGAGGCATGAGATGGCACTGGCTCCAGGCCGGGCGCTGAGGGCTGTCTTCGGGGAGACCCTCGCCGGGATCGCCGAGGAAGATCCTCGGATCGTCGTCCTCGACGGTGACGTGGCGAGTTCATCGGGGGCGGACGCGTTCGATGCCGCCCAACCCGAGCGGTTCATCCAGAGCGGGATCGCCGAACAAAACATGCTCGGGGTGGCCGCCGGACTGGCCACCGTCGGCTTCGTCCCGATCGTGTCTGGGTTCGCCTGCTTCGTTGTCGGGCGAGCGTACGACTCCATCCGGGTGCTGATCGACCAGCCGGCCCTGAACGTGAAGATCGCCGGAGGCTACACGGGGCTCCTCACTGGCAGGGCCGGCAAGACGCATCAGATGTTCAACGACGTCGCCCTAATGCGAACCCTGCCGAACATGACCGTTCTCGCTCCGGCCGACGAAGTCGAGGCTCGACAGGCCCTCCGGGCCATGATCGAGACACACGGTCCCATCTACATCCAGATCACACGCGAAGCCTCGCCGGTCCTGTTCGACTCCGGGTACTCGTTCAGGATTGGGCGTGCGGTGGGCGTGCGCATAGGCCGCGACGTTTCACTCGTCACCACGGGGGTACAGACGACGCGGGTCGTCGAGGCGGCCGACCTGCTGTCCCGGTGGGGCATCGATGCCGGCGTGCTCCATGTTCCGACGATTAAGCCACTCGACGAAGCCGCCATCATCGGCGCTGCGCGCGCCACCGGGCTGGTCGTAGTCGTCGAGGAGCAGACGACGGTTGGCGGACTCGGCGGGGCCGTCGCCGAGTTGCTCTCCGAGAAGTACCCGGTGCCGGTGGGCCGTCTCGGGATCCGGGACTGCTACGGCGAGAGCGGGCCGAACGAGGCCCTGCTCGAGAAGTACCGGCTCTCCGCCACGACCGTCGCCGCCGACGTCCGTTCGTGGCTTTCCTCGCGCATCCGTTCTGACGACGTCAGACCCCTCGCAGCGTCCCGCTCGTAGCGTGCACACCCACCCGGGTGCATTAGGGACCAATGGGAGGCGGGAGTCATGCCGCCTCTCGAAGTAGGAGGAGGTACGACATGTACGGTTTTCACCCAGCAGGGGTCGCACCTGGTACACGGCGGCTACGCCGTCATTCGAGGCTGCTGATCGTCGCGGCGACGGCCACGCTCGTCGGCTCGCTCTTCGCGGCCTGCTCCGGCTCGGCTGCTCCGACGGTGGCTCCGTCCGCAGCCGCCCCGTCCGCAGCCGCCCCGTCCGCAGCCGCCCCGTCCGCAGCCGCCCCGTCCGAGGCGAGCGTGACGGGCAAGGTTGCCTTCCTGCTCCCTGACAACACGACCCCGCGCTGGACCAGCCAGGACGCACCCTTCTTCAAGAACTGGATGCAGAAGCTGGCCCCGAATGTTGAAGTCATCGAGAGCGTCGCCAACAACGACCCGCAGCAACAGTTGTCGCAGGCCCAAGCCGCCCTCACGCAGGGCGCGGGGGTCCTCGTGGTCGTCGCCGTCGACGGCGTTCAGGCCGCCAAGATCGTCGAAGCAGCGCAAGCGAAAAACGTCCCGGTCATCGCCTACACCCGGCAGATCCAGAACGCGCCGGTCAAATACGTAATGGGCGACGATCCCTTTGCGATCGGTGTCGCCCTCGGCACATGGGTCAGAGACAACACGAAGGACGGCGATACCATCGCCGTGATCGCAGGCTCGACGACCGATTCGTTCGCCCATATCGAGCGGGACGGATGGCTGAGCGTGCTCAAGCCTCTGTTCGACTCGGGCGCGCGGAAGATGGTCGGTGACGTTTACACGCCCGGCTGGGAGCCGGTCAAGGCGCGCGCCGAGATGGAAGCGATCCTGACGTCGACGCAAGGCAATGTCCAAGCCGTACTCGCCGCGAACGACTCAACCGCCGAGGGCGTAATCGGTGCGCTGCAGACCCAGGGCCTCGCGGGCAAGATCCCGGTGACGGGCATCGATGCGACGCTGTCGGCTGACCAGCTCATCCTCAAGGGCTTTCAGAGCATGAGCGTCTGGCGGTCCGTCGACGATCTCGCCCAGGCCACGGCGAAGGTCGTCGTTGACCTTCTGAGCGGCAAGGAGCCGCCGGCAGACATGTTCGCGACGAAGGTGAACAACGGCGCGGGAGACATTCCGATGTTCGTGATCCCGTCGATCGTCATCGACAAGACGAACATGCAGAAGCTGCTTGACGTCAACGCGATCAGCAAGGCCGATCTATGCAAGGGCATCCCCGCCGGGACGGGGCCGTGCTAGAGATGGAAGCAGGGTGCTGTGACGAACGGCGCGCTGCCCCGCCCCCGCTGAGCGCAACGCTCGGCGGGGCGGGGCAGCTGCGGGCGGAAGGCATCACGAAGTGGTACGGGAGCGTCCAGGCCCTCGACGGGGTCAGCATCTCGGCTGAGCCCGGCGAGGTCGTGGCGCTTGTCGGCGACAACGGTGCCGGCAAGAGCACGCTCATCAACATCATCGCCGGCGCGATCGCGGCCGACGCGGGCACGGTCTTCATCAACGACGAGCCGGTCACGATCGCGTCAACGGAGCAGGCAGAGGGTCTCGGGATCTGTTGCGTTCACCAGGAAAAGACGCTCGCGGACAATCTTGACGTGGTCGAGAATCTCTTTCTGGGTCGTGAGCTGACCCGCGGCTTTGGCCCGTTGCGCTGGGTCGACTTTGCGTCGATGCGGGACGTCTCGCGGTCGGTGCTGGTCCAGTTGGGGATCAGCACCATCGCGGACATCCGGACGGCCGTCGGTCATCTATCGGGCGGGCAGCGGCAGAGCGTCGTCGTCGGGCGAACGCTGTTGCGGGAGTACCCGATCGTACTCCTCGACGAGCCCACGACGGGACTTGGCGTTGCCGAGTGCCGGCGCGTCGTGGACCTCGTAAAGCGCCTGCGAGAACGCGGCGCGGCCACCGTGATCGTGTCCCAGAACATCGACGAGGTGTTCGAGGTCGCAGATCGGATCGTTGTCCTACACCTCGGCAAGGTGGCTGGCATGTTCCGCAAGTCCGAGACGACGCCCGAGGCGATCGTCGGCGCGGTCATGGGAATCGCCGCGGCTTTGACCGCCGCAGCCCCTCCGCATTCCGGTCCCGCCGAACGCCAGCCACAGCGCCCCGAACCCGAGCCCCCTGTGTCGACGACGGCTCCGCCGGCAGTCCCTCCTGCCGAGGTGCGCCCCGAGGCCCTGCGTGTAGAGAATGTCAGCAAGGCGTACGGCTCGGTACAGGCCCTCGACCACGTATCACTCACCGTCAACCACGGGGAGGTCGTCGCGCTCGTCGGCGACAACGGCGCCGGGAAGAGCACGCTGGTCAAGATCATCTCCGGAGTCATCGAACCGGACGAGGGCGAGTTCTACATCGACGGCGAGCGCGTCGTCATCCAGTCACCGAATGACGCTGTTTGCCGGGGGATCAGGACGATCCACCAGGACCTGGCACTGGCCGACAACCTCGACGTACCTGAGAACCTGTTCCTCGGCCGCGAGCTTCTACGAGGAGTTGGCCCCCTGCGCCGGGTCGACTTCGTCTCGATGAAGGAGCGGACGATCGAGGTGTTGGCCGAGCTCGGCATCGGGACGATCTCGGACGTCGGCGTTCCAGTTGCCCAGCTGTCGGGTGGCCAGCGCCAGACGGTTGCTGTGGCGCGCGCAACGCTGACCAACTGCTCCACCCTGTTGCTCGACGAGCCGACCGCGTCGATGGGGCTCAATGAGGCCCCACACGTCATCGAGCTGGTCCATCGACTGCGTAAGCAGGGGACCGGCGTCCTCATCATCACCCACAACATGCGTCAGGTCTTCGAGGTTGCTGACCGCATCGTCGTGCGTCACCCCGGCAGGGTCGCCG
>JAJYMP010000547.1 GCA_021786915.1 Chloroflexota bacterium | reverse complement strand
CGCTGCCGACGACCTATCCGAGGGGGTGGCCATTACCCGTGAAACAGGGTGGCCAATTCCGGCGAAACAGGGTGGCCATTTGCCGTGAAACCGGGTGGCCAAAACCCGTGAAATCCGCAGGTCTGTGCGATCGACGGCCGCCCGCCCTCAACGAGCGGCATGGCGATCGACTACCGGATCCGCTACGCATTCGCGGTGACGCGACCCATCGATCTCATCGCCTACGGTGGCGCGGCCGACGTCCTCTCGAACCTCCTCCTGGAGATCGACCCCGAGCATCCGGCGCTCTGGCGGATGATCCCCGGTTCGGGCCT
Source organism: Chloroflexota bacterium (assembly GCA_021786915.1). The sequence continues at coordinate 5,560 of JAJYMP010000547.1, read as the reverse complement.
TGGCGTGCAGCAGAAAGTCGACCCGCTGACCCCTGGCCTCCCGCCGAACCCAGTGTCCGCCTTCTTCGCCCGGCTGGCGGATCGGATCCCGGTCATCGCGCCCGTCGGCCGTGCGCTCGATGACGCGGCCGAGCGAGAACTCTCCCGCTACTGCTTTGCGCTCGGGCTCTTTGAGGAGGTTTTCCGGACAGGGACGGTCGCACCCGGCTCGCTGCTCAACGCGATGGGTCCGACGACGACGGTCGACGAGTTCCTCGGCGCGATTCCGGACAGCTGGGTCGAGGATCTGGCCCAGCTCGGCCAGCTCTTCCTCGATGCCTTCGAGGACCGCTTCGACCGACCGGCGGTGCTCAATCCGGTCTTCGCCCAGAGTCGGGCGGTCGGCGGCGCGGACGCCGACCTCATCAGCGACGGGATGCTGCTCGAGATCAAGACGACGATCAACCCGCGGATCGACGGCGCCTGGATCCGGCAGCTCCTGGGCTACCTTCTGCTCGACACGGTGGGCGAGTTCGATGTCAAATCCCTCGGGCTTTATCTGGCGCGCCAGGGACGCCTCCTGGAATGGCCGTTGCCCGATGCGCTCGACACCATCGCAGGGCAGCCCGTCGATCTCTCCGCGGTTCGCCTGGAGTTCGCGACCTTCCTAAGCACGCTCGGCGATGGCTGACCGAGCGAGCAGCATCGAGCAGATAGAGGACACCGAGGGTGGCGGCATCCGAGTCCGCGGAGCGCGCAGTATCTGGAGGGGCCTTGGGCTTCGGCTGGAGCCTATTGCTCCGCTGGCTAATTTCCTGATAGGATCGTTACAGGAGTTGTAACGATGGACTCAACATCTATGAAGCGGACGCTCTCTCCACGACTGGCGGACGTCGTCGCCGAGCTCGAGCTCCGTCAAGCACAGACCGTCTCCATCGAGGACGTCGCCAAGTACCTGGGGACCGATCCGGCGTCGTCTACGACGCGGCGCATCATCGGTCGGCTGATCGCGCAGCGGTGGCTTGCGCCGCTCCCGACCCGGGGCCGCTACGAGTTCCTCCCCGCCAGCGGCGGACCATTCTCCCGCAACGACCCGCTGGCGGGTCTTCGCGCCGCAATCGCTCGGCGACCGGACCTCCAGGCCCAGATCGGGCTGTCGGCGGCGGCGTTCCTCCGCGGCCTCGCGGACCGCGCGCCGCGGCGGTATCAGGTTCTCGTCGCCGCGGCGCAGCCGCTGTCGGCGGCCTTCGCACGCGAGTACGAGGTCCATCGCGTCACGCCGACACGCCTGTTCGGCGCTGAGCCCATCCGCGAGACCCCGGTGTCCACGGTGGAACGACTCGTCGTCGAGGCCGCGCTGTGGCCGGATCGCGTCGGCGACCTTCGAGCGGCCGAACACTGGCTGGGCGAAGCCGTCCGACGGGCGGACCAGGACCCGCTCCTGGCGATGCTGTCGGCGCTCGCGTCCGACCGGACCACCGCTCGCGCCGGCTACTTCGCGAAGGTGTTCGGCCGGCCCGACCTGGCGCGTGAGATCCGCCGTCTCGGGCGCTCGCCGGTCGCCGTGCCACTCTCGCCCTCAACGCGGACAGGGTCCGAGACCCCGCGGGACGCCGAGTTCAATGTCCTCGACAACGTCGGGGTCGCCTCACGCCGATGATCACGCTCGGCGGCGTCAACCAGATCTCGCGGTACTACGGTGGCAAGGCGTTCGACCCGGCGTTTCTCGAGCTCGCGCAGGAGCACTTCCTTCTGTGGATGGTCCGCGAGGGGCTCTTCGCGAACGGTCCGGAGGACGTGGTCTTCAAGGGCGGAACGGCGCTCCGGAAGTTCCGGCTGGCCCTGCGCGGTCGGTTCTCGACAGACCTCGACTTTGCGATTGCCAGAGCCGAGTACGCGGAACACGTCCTTCTCTCGCTCGATGAGGGCTTCGAGATCGAGGGCGTCTCGTTCTCGGCACCGCGCGGGGCGATCGATTGGGGAGCGCTCAAGGCGCGCTGGATCGCCACGAACGAGCTCGCGACCTCGGTCGAGGCGAAACTCGACTTCTCCCAGCGAGCGACGCTGCTGCCACCGGAGATCCCGACGAGCCGAGCCGCCATCCCCGGGGTCGCGCGCGACTTCCTCGGCTTCGATCCGCCACTCGTCCCGCTGATGGCGCTCCCCGAGAACCTCGCGGAGAAGCTCGCGCGCTTCCGCCGCCTGATCTTCTCGCGCGACCTGTACGACCTCTGGAAGCTCGGACCCCTGGCCCGCGACCAGCTGGACCTGATCCGGACGATCGTCGGGTTCAAGGTCTATTTCGACATCATCGAGGAGGGACAGGCGGGGGCGCGACCATTCCGAGGCGGCGTCGAGTTCCAGGCTCGCCGAGCGGATGAGGTCGTCGACCCCGACGACCTCGGGCTCGTGATCGGGGAACCGGCCTCGATCCCAGACATGCTCGCGACCGTTCACGGAGTCTTTGGAGCGATGGGTGCGCCCTCGGGAGCAGTCGACGAGCGCGTCGCCCGCATCGACCCGACCGATGCCTACTGGGTCCGGCAGCAGTACGAGCGATTGCGTCAGGAGTTCCGAGCCGCGACGGCCGCGGGATGACCCCGGGTCGGAGCGGGACCCCCTCGTCGAGAGGTCGCCTCGTGGCCCCTCGCCGCCGCCTCGCGCTGGACGTCTCGGCCGTCGCGCACGTACCAGGCGAGTTTGACCGGAGTGCGCCAATCGGGATAGACGAAGGCGTACTTGACGAGAGGACCGGGCTCTTGGGCACAGAAGAACACGAACAAGCTCCCGCGACCCCTCTCTGCGGCGGGTCATGGATCGCAAGATCGAAGCACGGCGCGGCCTCAGGATGAGTGGCACGGGCATCGAGCGAACTGTCCACCGCCCGTTGCTCGTTGTCGCGCTCCCACTCTCGACGCCGTCTTCTCTCCCTTCACGGTCCAGAGGTCAGTCCCGGCCGAGCGTTGGACTCAGGAGGACGACCAGCTGCTCAAGGGAACTCTTGCTGGCGCGGCCTCTGAAGCGATCAATGGTCGGCTGATGGCAGCGCCGATACTGCCGCCGGCTGCCGCACGGGCATGGCGCTTTGCCATAAAGCCGGCCACGGAAGCCCAGTGCCAGTCGTCGCAAGACTGGCCGGGCCAGCCCCCACTCCTGCTCGAGGTACTGGAGGTAGCCCTCGCCGCCGTGACCCCACCACGGACCGGGAAAGTGAAGAGTCGGATCCGCCTTCATCATCAGCTGGCGGTGGTAGAAGATCGCCAGCTGCTCGAGGAACATCCGGAGCGCGTCAGGATCGCGAGGGCTCCAGGGCGAGGCCGCATCGAGCCAAAGGCAGCACTGGTCTGAGCTATAGCTGAAGTGATGATCCCCGTCGTGAGGGAAGAGATTGCCGACCTCGTGGGCGACCGGCTCGTTCCGCGGATAGTCGTCCGGGAAGTCGATCCGCGTTGGGATGCGGTTCGGGGTGCCGGACACCGTCTTGACCACGACGTCGCCCACGAGCGTCATGGCGCCGTACGGCCCGACCTCGTGACGGAGGCGCGGCTGGACCTCCGCCACGATGGCCTTATCGTGCTCGAATCGCGCCGCTAGGCGGCCCTCCCACCAGCGGCGCACCCTCGTCAGCGGCTCCAGGACGGCGCGAGCTTGACCTCGCGCCCCTGGTCAGGGCGAGTGCTGATCGTGGGTCCGGCCGACGTCTGCGTGACGTACGCCGACTTGCCGACGGCGTAGCCGCGGGCGGCCTCAGCCAGGTCCAGCTTGTTCTGGTCGAGACCCGTTGCCACGTAGCAGTTGGACGCCGCGCGCCACTCGAAGTGCTTGGCCAGGTCCTCCTCGAGGTTGTCGCGGACATTCGCGCTGATGCCGATCTCGCCCCGATCGACGCGCTCCTCGTTGTGCTCAGCGTGGAGGACGTCGGCGCCGAGGCAGATGCGATCGCGATGACCACGCTCGCCGAGCTTCGTCGCGACCGTTGTGCCCTGGCTGACGCCAACGGCGATGCCGAGACGCGCGATCTCGGGCAGCTGCTCCTTGAGCACGCCCTCGAAGCTGGACTGCAGCCCAACTGCGGCCGACACGGCCTCGGTGTTGAAGCCCGTGGTGTCGTCGGCCGGCAGGTGGAAGAGCGCCTGGACGCGGTCGCCCTGGAACTGGACGCGGATACCCTCGAAGTCCGTCTTCACCACGGCGGCCATCTCGCGACGGATGGCGTGGAAGGCGCGCAGGGCCTCGCGCTGGTCCTCGACGGTCGCCGTGCCGTCGATGTAGGCGGTAAAGCCGCTGACGTCGCCGTAGAGCGTGGCCGCCTCGACGAGCTTGGAGTTCGAAAAGCTGAGTGCGTCGAAGTCGATCTTGACCGTGGCGCCGGAGAGGCCGACATCGGAGGTCGGGTAGGCCTCGTGGTCGTCGATGATCCGTTGCCGGGCTGCCTCGGGCGCCCAGTCGATGCCATGATCGTCGAGCAGTTCCTGCAGCTCGGCCGCGCTCGGGCGCTTCAGCTTGTACCCGCCGGCTGGGTCGACTTCGATGAAGTCGGCGAGGTCGTCGGGCAGCTCGACCTTGAGGTTCTCGGTCAGCCGGCGGTCCGCCCCCGCGTTCAGGAGCTTGGCGGCGTGATTGGCCGGGGAGCCGAGGAACAGCAGCTCACGGTCCCCAGTCGAGCCGTTGCGGGTCCCGATGGCCTCGCCGAGGTCCGCGCCGCTGCGGATCCGCAGATCGGGCAGATCGGCGAACTCGTCGCTGAACTCGACGCCGAAGCGATCGAGGATGAGCTGTGCCAGGAACGCCTTGATCGCGATCTCCTCGCCGTCGCGGATCGGGCGATAGACGAGGAGGTGGACACGGCCGCCCTGGAAGTGGATCCGGACGGCGCCGACCGCGTCGGCGATCCGGGCTACCTCGCGCTGGTAGACGTGGGTCGCCTGCACGATCGCCTGGCGGTCGGCCTTGTCGGTCATCGCGCTTATGAGAGCGGCGAGATTGCGGATTTCGGCGTAGACGTGAGCGCCGCAGACCTGGCGGCACTTCGTCTCGCTCAGGTTGTCCAGGTTCATCTCGCGCACGAGCGGCTCGATCTCGATCTCGCCCATGCCAGCGAGATGCTTCTCGACCCGCTCGTAGCTCGTGTCGTAATTCCAGGCCATGTCCTACTCCTCTCCGGGTGTGTGGGTCCAGACCTGGAGGGGGTCGACGCCGCGGATCTTCTCGCGCAGCAGGGGACCGCTCAGGCCGGTGCGGACGGGCTCGGGTAGCCGACTGACGAGGTCGGGTCCGAGGCAGATGGGCGCGCCGAGCTCCTTGGTCTCGGCCTGCAGGCGGGCGGCGAGGTTGACCGAAGGCCCGATGGCGGTGAACTGGCGCTTGCCCTCGCCACCGATGACGCCGAGGGTCACCAGACCGGACTCGAGCCCGACTCCGAGCCGGAGCTGCTCGCCGTCGAGCGTCAGCTCGCGAGCCCGGCGCACGAGCTCGTCGGCACAGGCGAGGGCGCGCTCGGGATCGTCCGGGTTCGCGGCGTAGCCCCACAGGGCCATGACCTCGTCGCCGATGAACTTGTCGACCATGCCGCCGTGACGCT
>JAJYMP010000343.1 GCA_021786915.1 Chloroflexota bacterium | reverse complement strand
GTCGTGGTACCGATCGAGCGCGAGGCCGGCCCAGCACACCCGCACCCCCGCCTCGTAATCGCCCGCTGCAAGCGCACCCCGGGCCGCCGACACGGCAGCCGCCACGCCCAGCACCCGCAGCTGCTCGCGACGCTCGACAACCCAGTCGGCTGGGCCGTCCTCGGGCAGGAGTTCCGCGGCAAGCCGGTCCAGAACCGGGAGGTAGCCATCCGCGGTCGTCCCGCGATGCACACTGCCGTCGCGAGCGGCGGCCAGCGCGCGCTCGAGGCGCCGGAGGTCGAGCGCCTCGTCGGGCACCACGAGCCGATAGGCGTCGCCCTCGCGGGCCACCGTGAGGCACGGCCCGCACGCCAGGAGTGCGCCGCGTATCGCCGACACGCCCACCTGGAGGCTTCGAGCCCCGGTCGCCGCGTCTGTATCAGGCCAGAGAGCCTCCTGGAGGACCTCGCGGTGGACGGCCTTCGGGGCGTGGATTGCCAGGAGGTGGAGCAGCGCCCGAGCCCGTGGCTTGAGCGGCGAGAGGTCCACGGGACGCCCGTCCACAGTGATTGCGAACCCGCCCAGCGTCGAGATCCGGATGTCGGGCGCGGGCGCGCCTCGCGCAGCCGGGGCCGTCGGCGCCGGTCCGACGGGCACCGCCCGGGCGGGCGCAGGGCGCGGGCCGGGCAGCGCTAGACCCGTCTCCGCCTCCACGCCTGCGGCCATCTGAGCGTAGTCGGCCGCACGTGCCGGATCGACGCGCTCGAGCGCCCGGTACGCGGGCAGTCGCGCCCCGGGGGTGCCCGCTGACCGGGCCTGGGCCTCGGCGCCCAGCGCGGCATCTCGGGCGGCGTCCGGGTCGGCGTCGGCGAACGCCAGCGCGGCCAGCCCGCGGGCCCAGGCCTCGAGCGCACCTGAGCCCAGCCGTCGGAAGGCGACGGCGGCAGCCTCGGCCGCCTCGACTCGCGGCTCGGCGCCCCTCTCGACATCGGTCGCCTGCGGCCCGTCGGCCCAGCCGGTCCTGCCGTCAAACCAAGCCGTCGCGAGGCCGCGCAGGGCGCCGCCCCACGGATCCTCGCCAGGGTCGGCACCCGTGCTCGCGGCATCGGGTCCAGCCCTGTCCGCTGCCGGGCTCACCCGGGTCTGCCGCTGGGCCAGCTCGCGCCCCAGCCTCGCGAGCCACACGGCGCCGGCCCGCTCGGCCAGCTCGACCGCTTCCGCGACAGCCGCCAGGGCACCCGGCTCGCCGGCGAGGAGCTGCGCGGCAGCGAGGCCCATGGCCGCAGCGGCAGTGAGCGACGGGTCGAGCTCCGGGACCTCGCGGGCCAGGCGCAGCCAGCGGACGGCCTCGGGGAGATTGCCGGAGGCGAGCCACAGGAGCCCGCGGACCAGCGGCCGATGGCGCTCGTCTGAGGCCGCGGCATCCCGGGCAACGGCGGCAGGCTCGCGCACCAGGCCGGCTCGGAGGGGGCCTGTCCAGTGGGCCGGCATCGGCGTCGCCGGGTCCAGCCAGGCCGCGAGCACCAGCCGCTCCTGCCGACACGCCACAGCCGGTGCCGCCGCTCCGAACCCCGCCTCGGCCCGCCCGTACCAGTCCAGGGCGGCGAGCCACCGCCCGTCCGCGCGCGCCTGGCGGGCGGCCGCGAGCATGAGCCACGGCTCGTGCCGGACGAGGGCTGGCGGCAGGCTCTCGACCCAGCCATGGCCGCTGGCCACCAGCCGATCCCCGCGAACCCGCAGCAGCCGGTCCACGGCAACCCAGTCCTCAGCGCGCGACCAGGCCGTGAGTGCCTCAGTGAGGGCCCCGTCCGCCTCGAGCAGCGCCGCGGCCCGCGCGTGGCGGGCCCGAGCCTCCTCCTCGCCCAGCTCGCTGACCATGAGGCGGTCGAGGTAGGAGCGGAGGACCTCGTGGTACCGGTAGACGCCGTCGGCGTCCTCGACCGGCACCGTGAACACCCCGCGCCGCACGAGCTCCTCGAGGAGCGCCTCGCTGCCGTCCGCCCCGCGGAACCGGTCGCAGAGCGGCCCCGAGAGGCGTCCCAGGACGCAGGTCTCGCGCAGGAAGACCCGCAGCTCGGCCGGGAGCTCCGCGAGCACGTTGCGGGCCAGGTATTCACGCACCATGCGGCTCTGGGTGCCCACCGCCGCCAGCAGCCTCCGCCGCTCCTCCGCGGGCTTGCCGGCTGACGCCAGATGGAAGAGCTGCAGGCCCGCGGCCCAGCCCTCCGTTCGGCGCGTGAGGTCGGCGAGGATCCCGGGGGGCACCGGATCGTGATAGACGTCGCGGTAGAGCTCCTCAACCTCCCAGGAGCGGAAGCGCAGGTCCTCGGGCCCCACTTCGAGCAGGCCGCCGCCGACGCGTATCCGGCTCAGGTTCAACCCGGGGATGACGCGGCCGCCGACCAGGATCGAGAGCGAAGCGGGCGCGAAGTCCACGAGCCGGCCGAACGCGGCCTCGGCCTCGGAGCCCTCGAGCGCGTGGAAGTCGTCGACCACGAGCACCACGCGCTCGGCGGGACGCGCCTCGAGCGCACTGACCAGGTCGTCGATCCCCGCCCAGCCTCCCCGCAGACCCGGAATCGCGCCCAGCAGCGCCGCCTCGAGGTGGCGAACGAGGGTCGGCTCGTCGCGGTCGAGCGCCTCAGCGCGGTACCAGGCGACCGGGGCGCCACACGTCGCGGCGAACCGGGCGAGCAGCGTTGTCTTGCCCGAGCCCGCGGGGGCGATGACGAGTACGAGGCGCCGGGCCGACGCACGCGCGAGGACGGCCTCGAGCCGCTCGCGTGGCAGCGCATCCAGGACCGGGGCGCGAACCTTCGCCGGCACCACAACCGCGATGCGGTCGCGATCCGACCGGGCGGGACGACTCCCAGGATCGCGGTCAACGGGCAATCGCCGGTCTCCCCATGATCTTCGCCGACGGCCCCCCGACCCTGCCGGCGGCGCTAATCCTGCCACCGCACGATGCCCCGGTCTACCCCGACAATTGCCCGATTGCGCTTCTCGACTCCGTCGGGTCGGGCGATGCGGCGGACGCCCCTCAGGCCTTCCCAGCGGCCCCGCGATCGGTCGGCGCGCCATCTGCCGAGGGCGCCCCGAGCAGATACCCCTGCCCGTAGGCGACGCCCAGGCGCACCAGGGTCCGGCGCTCCGCCTCGCTCTCGACGCCCTCGGCGATCAGCCGGGCATTCGCCTGCGACGCGTAGTGGACCATGCCGGCCACCAGAGCCTGGCGCGCCGTGTCACGGTCGATCTCGTGGACCAGCCCGAGGTCGAGCTTCACGAAGTCCGGCCGCAGCTCCAGGACGCGTCGGAGCGTGGCGTACCCCGCCCCCGTGTCGTCCACGGCCACCATCGCTGGCGTGGACAGCGCGTCCATGGCGCCGCGCACCCGGACGCAGTCCTCCGCCGCGAGAGCCTCGGTCAGCTCGAACACGATGGGCCGGGTCGCGGCCGTCGGGATCACGCTCGCGCGGCCGCTGAGCAGCAGCCCGGGCGACAGGTTCACCGACAGCCAGCCCTGGTGCCCGAGGGAGTTGAACGCCGCAACGGCGGCAGTCGCGCACGCGAGCTCGAGCTCCGCGCCGATCCCGAGGCTCTGCGCGTCGGCGAAGCGCCGGGAGGGGGGGATGCCGTCGGCGAATCTGGTGAACGCCTCCCAGCCCACCGGCGCCCCGGTCGCAAGGTCGCAGATCGGCTGGAAGAGGAGCGTGAATGCCCCCGTGTCGATCAGCCGCCGCACCTCTTCCCTGGTGACGGTCGTGATGTCGCATTGGCCCAGCGCGGGACCGAGCATCGGTCCGACGTGCGCTGCCAGCTCCGACACGATCCGCAGGTAGCGCGCGACCCAGGCATCGGGCGCGTCGCTCCGGGCACCGAGCTGGAGCACTGCGACCGGCCTGCCCCGGTGGCGCACAGGAGCGGCGACGGTCGTGACGTCCTCGGTGTCCATCCCCGGCAGCGTCGGCGGGGCGGCCCCCGCCTGCCGACTCGACCAGGCGCCTCCGGTCGCGCGGAGGCGGAGCCGCATGGAGCGCACGGGGTCCAGCAGGTCGCCGATCCGGACGTTCAGCGCGGCGTCGCCGGCCACGCCGATCACCGTCGCCGGCCCGTCGCCCGGCGGCAGGTGCTCAAGGACCGCGCCGTCCACGTCCGGGAAGCTCGCCAGCGCCTGGCACAGCAGCTGCGCGGTCTCCTCTGGCGTCTCGCCCAGGTCGAGGCGCGCCATCGTCTCCTGCACGGCCGCGCGGTCGTTGAGCTCGGTCGCGAGCCCGGCCGCCAGGGTCCGCTCGAGCGTCAGGTCCCGCTTGACGCCGACGTAGGCGATGGGCTTGCCGTCCGAGCCGAAGACCGGCGACAGGGTGGCCTCCTCCTCGAACACGGAGCCGTCCTTGCGCCTGTTGAACAGGATGCCCCGCCACACCTGGCCGCTCCGGAGCCGGCGCCACAGGTCCGCGTACACCGATGCCGGGGTCAGGCCGCTCTGGAGGATCCGCGGGTTCTTGCCGAGCAGTTCGTCGTGGCGGTAGCCGCTCACCCGCTCGAACGCCGGGTTGACGTAGGTGATGCCGCCGTCGAGGTCGGTGATGAGGATGGCCTCGCCGGCCGCGTCGATCGCGCTCGCCAGGCGCGCCTGGACGTGCTCCTGCTCGATCTGGGCGGTGAGGTCCTCGATCGCCATCACCAGCCCCGACGGCGCTCCGTCGCGGGCTCCGCCGTCGGCCGGGAGGGACGACGCCTGGAGGCGACAGTGGATCCGGCGCCCGTCGCGGTGCAGGAGCGGCAGCTCGGCGGCCACGTCGCCTTCACATCGCACCAGTCGATCGACCATCGCGCGGTAGGCGCCGCGAGCGTCGTCGGGCACCAGCGGGAAGGGCCGACCCACGACCTCCTCGGACCGCCAGCCGAAGGCCCGCTCCGCGGCCGGGTTCCACTCGGTGACGCGATCCGCCGCGTCGATGGCCACGATCGGCGCCGGGCTCGCGTCGAGGACCATGCCCAGTCTCGCCTCGGCCGCCTCGCGGGCCATCGCCTCGCCCCGGTCGAGCACGATGACGACCACGCTCCCCTGTGCATCGTCGCGCGCGGCCACGGGCGACACGAGGACCCGCAGCGGCGTCGGCTGGCCGTCGCGCGGGACGGCCAGGGCGTCGGCCCCCAACGGATCGCCGGCGGCCAGCCGCGCCCCGAAGTCCCGAACGCCGTCGAGCCCGAACAGACCGGCGCCGTCGAGCGGGTCCTGCCCGAGCAGCTCGGCTGCCGGGACGCCCATCAGGCTCGCGAGGGCCCGGTTCGCATACGCGATCTCGAAGCCGTCCCCCCTGCGCGCGAGCACCGCGATCCCAAGGGTCGTGGCCTCGATCGCCCCGGCCAGCCGCCGGTGCTGCTCAACCGCCAGGATCCGTGCTGTGACGTCGGCGGCCCTAGCCGCCCGCCCCCGCTCGACCCCGAGGTCGCGGACCAGGATCACGGCCCAGAGCAGGATGCCGGTCACCAGGACGAAGGCGATCCACGTGACGGTCTCGGCCGTGCTGCGGGCGTCTGCGGGGAGCAGATTCACGAGGGCCCTGGAGACCGGGATCCAGACGATGCCCAGGACGGCATAGGCCAGAACCAGCATCAGGCGGGTGCCATGGCTGCGACGAAGGTCGTTGAGCATGGATCAGGACGGTCCTCACCCGTGGGGCCGAGCGGAGTCATTGGCCGCAGCCAAGGCCGATTGTTCCGTGGGCCACGAGAAAGGCGCTCCCCCCTGTTCGGGGGGGAGCGCCTTGTCGTTTGGCCTACGGCCGGCCGAGAACCCGGCCTAGGGCTACTTGGCGCGCTGCGCCGAGAGCGCCGCCTGCGCCGCCGCGAGCCGGGCGACCGGGACGCGGAACGGGGAACAGGACACGTAGTCGAGG
>JAJYMP010000609.1 GCA_021786915.1 Chloroflexota bacterium | reverse complement strand
CCGCTGCCGATCTTCCGGGCGCGTCTCCGAGCGGCGGGCGTGCTCGACGACGAGGTCGAGGCCGCGCTCGCCGCCGACGTGTCGGCCGCGGTGGAGGACGCCACGGCCTTCGCCGAGGCCGCCCCCGACCCCGAGCCGGCCGGCGCCCTGGACCACGTCTTCGGCGACGCGTCGGCGGGCGAGCCGCCCCCGCCCTGGCACCCGGCGCCTGGCGGAGGACCCGGCTGATGGCCGTCCGGACCTTCATCGAGGCCGTGCGCGAGGCGATGGCCCAGGAGATGCGCCGCGACGCGTCGGTCATCGTTCTGGGCGAGGACGTGGGCAAGAAGGGCGGCGTGTTCCTCGCCACAGACGGGCTGTGGGCCGAATTCGGCGACGACCGCGTGATCGACACGCCGCTCACGGAGTCGATGATCGTGGGGACCTCGATCGGCGCCGCGCTCAACGGGCTGCGGCCGGTCGCCGAGATCCAGTTCGCCGACTTCATCTTCCCGGCGTTCAACCAGCTGGTGTCCGAGGCGGCGCGCATGCGCTACCGGACGATGGGCGCGTCCTGCGTGCCCATGGTCGTCCGCGCCCCGTACGGCGGCGGCGTCCACGGCGCGATGTACCACTCGCAGTCGATCGAGGCGTTCTTCACCCACATCCCGGGCATCAAGACCGTCGTCCCCTCCACGCCCCACGACGCCAAGGGCCTCCTGGTCGCCTCGATCCGCGACGAGGACCCGGTGCTGTTCCTCGAGCACAAGAAGCTCTACCGCTCGGTGCGCGGGGACGTGCCCGGCGGTGAGTACACCGTGCCGCTCGGGCGGGCGGTGGTGCGGCGGCCCGGGGGCCGGCTCACGGTCGTGGCCTACGGGCTGATGGTCCACTACGCGCTCGAGGCCGCCGAGCGGGTCGCCGACGAGGGGATCGACTGCGAGGTGATCGACCTGCGCACGCTCCGGCCGCTCGACCGCGAGACACTCCTGGGGTCGGTGCGCAAGACGGGCAAGTGCCTCGTGGTGTACGAGGACAACCGGTTCGGCGGGTACGGGGCCGAGATCGCCGCGATCGTCGCCGAGGAGGCGTTCGACTACCTCGACGGGCCGGTGTCGCGGATCGCCGGGCCCGACTCGCCGGCGATGCCGTACAACCACATCCTCGAGGACTGGTTCATGCTGAACCCGGCCAAGATCGCCGACGCGATCCGGAAGCTGGCGGCGTACTGATGGGCAGGCGACCCTCCCGCGGTTGAGGCGCGCCTGCGGGCGATGCTGACGCCCTACGAGTCGCGTCCCGAGTGGGCCGGCCGGGGGTTGATCCCGGCCCGCCGCCCGGATCGTCACCCTCGCACGCCGTGAGTCCGGGATAAGCGGGCGCCGTCATCCTGCGCGACATGGATGACAGGTCGCTCGGACGGCGGTTCAGGGCGCTTCGCCATCGGCTTGGGTGGCGGCAGCGCGACGCTGGCGCGGCTGCCGGCCTCAGCCAGGACCTTGTCTCGCTGGTCGAAAACGGCCGCATCGCCGACGTGTCTGTCCGCGCGCTCCGGCGCGTTGCCGGCGCGCTGGGAGGCGAGCTCCGGATCGAGCTCCTGTTCCACGGCGCGGAGCTCGACAGGCTGCTCGACGAGGGCCACGCGGCCATTGTCGAGGCCGTCCTACGGCGCCTCGAGGGCCTTGGCTGGGAGGTGCGCCCCGAGGTGTCATTCGCCGTGTTCGGGGAGCGCGGGTCAATCGACCTCATCGCGTGGCATGCGGCAACCAGGACGCTGCTCGTCGTCGAGGTCAAGACCGAGCTCGCCTCCGTCGAGGAGACGCTCCGACGGCACGACGTCAAGGCACGGCTCGCCGCCCGGGTGGTTCAGGAGCGCTTCGGGTGGGAGCCGGTCCGGGTGGCCAGGTTGCTGGTGCTGCCCGACGGGAGCACGCCCCGGCGCCAGGTCGCACGCCACGACGCGGTGCTCCGGACGGCGTATCCGCTGCGCGGGCGTGCATTGCGCGCGTGGCTTACGACGCCTGTAGGGTCGGTGGCCGGGCTCGCGTACATGCCGGTTACGAAGGAGGGTCGTGCTGGCCGTCGACCCGTCAGTCCCAAACGCATCGCCGCGCCGCGAGCGCTTCGCCCCACGCACGCGCACCGGCCCAGCTAGCGCCATCCACGAACTGGCATCGTCTTCGGCATCTGGCACGGGCTGGGTGGGCGCCGAACACGAGCGTCGCTCGTAGGCGGCGCGGATCGGGGCCGATCAGGCACTTTGCACGAGCCCTCATCGTGGCGGGCGGGCCTTCCCACCGAACGGCCGACGGGCACGAACGCGCTTCGTAGGCGGCGTCGACCGCGGCGATCGAGCCTGCCGCGCACGCCCAGAACATGGCTGGCGGGCCCGATCGCACGAGGTCGCTTTCCGAGGCGGCGTCGACCGCGGCGATCGAGCCTGCCGCGCGGGCCCAGACCGCAGTTGGCGGGCCCGATCGCACGAGGTAGCTTTCCGAGGCGGTCCTGATGGACCAGCGATGGACCCGATGGCGGCACGACGGCGCAGGATGCGCAACACTAGGTTCCGCCCCAGCGCGCCCGCGTCCCCGCAGGCGAAGAGATCGACCGGAGGAACCGCCCAGTGGCCAAGGTGACGATGCCCCAGCTCGGCGAGAGCGTGGCTGAGGGCACGATCGGACGCTGGCTGAAGCAGCCCGGCGACGCGGTGGCCAAGTACGAGCCCCTGCTCGAGGTCATCACCGACAAGGTGAACGCCGAGGTGCCGTCGCCATTCGAGGGCGTCCTGCGCGAGATCCTCGCGCCCGAGGGCGCCGTCGTCGCCAACAACGCCGAGATCGCGATCATCGACACGGCCGACGAGGCGAGCGCTGCCAAGGCGCCGGCGGCTGCCGAGGCATCGAACGCCCCGGCCGCCAAGGCCGGCGAGGAGGCCGAGACCGAAGCACCTGCCAACGCCCCCGCGCCGCCCGCTGGCACGCCCGCGCCCGCTACCGCCGCACCGCAGACGATGGTGGTCAGCACGCCGCCCGCGGCAGCGGGCGAGCTCGACGAGGCGGGCGACCCGAACGCCCGCATGACCCCGGCCGTGCGCCGCCTCCTCCGCGAGCACGGCCTCGAGGCGTCGCAGCTGGTCGGCACAGGAGGCGGCGGCCGGATCACGCGCGAGGACGTCCTGGCGCGCGTCGAGGCCATCCGCACCGGGTCCGTATCGCCCGCTGGCACGAGCTCTGCTGCTCCCAACGGCCACGTGGCCGCATCGCCCGCCCCGGCTCCGGCCTCGGCTGCCCCGGCTCCGGCCGCCCCGGCGCGCACGCAAGCCCCGGCCCAGCCTGTGACGGCGGCCCCCGGCGGCCAGGGCGGCCCCGCCGCCGGCATCGTCTTCCCGCCCGACACGGACGAGGTCCTCGTCCCCATGAGCCAGATGCGCAAGGGCATCGCCGCGCAGATGACCCGCGCCCTCCAGGCCCCCCACGCGTACCTCCAGATGGAGGTGGACGTCACCCGCCTCGTCGCCCTGCGCGAGCGCGAGAAGCGTGGCTACCAGGCGAAGGACGGGATCGGCCTCTCGTACGTCCCGTTCGTGGTCAAGGCCAGCGCCGAGGCGCTCAAGCGCAACCCCACGTTCAACGCGCACTGGACCGACCAGGGCCTGCTCGCCAAGCGGCGGATCAACATCGGGGTGGCGGTCGCGGTCGACGAGGGGCTCATCGTGCCGGTCGTCCGGGACGCCGACCAGCTCTCGATCCACGGGCTCAACCTCGCGATCACGGACCTCGCCAGCCGGGCGCGCGCCAACAGGCTGCGCCTCGACGACTTCGGCGGCGGCACGTTCACCGTCGACAACACCGGCTACCTCGGCACGACCCTCGTGATGCCCATCATCAACGTGCCCGAGGTGGGCATCGTCACGATGGAGGCGATCACCAAGCGCCCGGTCGTGGTCAGCACGCCCGACGGCGACGTGATCGCGATCCGCCCGGTGATGAACATGGTGCTGGGGATCGACCACCGCGCGAACGACGGCGCGGGCGGCGCGGCCATGCTGCGCGACATCAAGGCGTGGCTCGAGGGCGTCGGCCCCGGTCTGGACCTCAACCAGCCGTGAGCCGCGACCTGCGTTTCCTCGATCTCGGTCGCGCCGAGCGCCCGGTCGCCCAGCACCGGCGCCACCCCGAGTGGATCCGGGCCAAGATGCCCGCCGGCGAGACCTACCAGGACCTGCGCCGCACGCTGGCCGGCCTGAACCTCAACACCGTCTGCCAGGAGGCCATGTGCCCGAACCTTGGCGAGTGCTGGGACCAGCGCACGGCCACGGTGATGATCCTGGGCGACGTGTGCACCCGCGCCTGCGGGTTCTGCAACGTCAAGACGGGCCGCCCGACGTGGTTCGACGACGACGAGCCCCGGCGCGTGGCGGAGGCGATCGCGTACATGGGCCTCGAGCACGTCGTGGTCACCAGCGTCGCCCGCGACGACCTGCCCGACGGCGGCGCCGGCGCCTTCGCCGCCACGATCCGCGAGCTGCGCGCCCGCTGCCCGGGGATGGGCGTCGAGGTCCTGATCCCGGACTTCAACGGCGACGAGGCGCCCCTCCGCGAGGTCATCCTCGCAGGGCCGGACATCCTCAACCACAACCTCGAGACCGTGCGCCGCCTCCAGAAGCCCGTGCGCAAGCGCGCGCGCTGGGACCGCACGCTGGGCGTGCTCCAGCGGGCGAAGGCGTACGCCCGCGAGTACGGGCACGAGGCGCTCACCAAGTCGAGCCTGATGGTGGGCCTGGGCGAGACCCGCGAGGAGATGACCGAGGCGTTCGAGGCCCTCCGCGCCGTGGACTGCGACATCCTCACGATCGGCCAGTACCTGCGGCCCACCGCGCAGCACCTCCCGGTGGAGCGCTACTACCACCCCGACGAGTTCGCCGAGATGCGCGAGGAGGGGCTCGGCCTCGGGTTCAAGCACGTCGAGAGCGGCCCCCTGGTCCGGTCGAGCTACCACGCCCGCGACCAGGTCCCGGGCGCCGCCGATCGAGCGGCCGCCCGCCGCGCCGTCATCGACGCTGACGGTCGCGTGGTGCCGGCGGGAGCCTGACGGGCGGCCCCATCGCAGCCGCGACCCTACGGGTCCTTGCCGCCGGCCCTGAGCCGCGCCTCGCGGTTGTCGCGCACGGTCACCGGCGAGGGCGGTACAGCTTCGGCTCCCAGTTGGCCATGGCGTGCGCGCAGTGATCACTTGCTGGTCGCTCATCAGCCGGTCGACGAGGTCGCAACCGGCAGATGGTCGGTCGGCTGCACCTTGCGCACGAAGCTCAGGGCCCGCCCACACCGTTCGTCGCCGGCCACGAGCTTGGTCAGGCTGAAGTCGAGCAGGAAGTCGATCACGGCCGAACCGGAGACGATGTTGACCGCGGCGAGGGCCGCGATCACCGCCGAGCGGAACGTCTCGGCGCCGGCGGCGCGTCGAACACCGGCGGCAATACAGCAGACAACTGGCGGGCGTGTCGAGGCGCGGCCTGCGCTCATGGAAGGCGCGCCGAGCCTGGCGCCCCGAGCGAAGAGCCTCAGTTATCTGCTGAAGTTCGCGGGCGTATCCGGCCGGTGTGGCATCGCGATGTCCGGGGTGCTGGGCCGTCAGGGTGACGAGTTGACCGCTCGCGCGTCGCTCAGGTCGTGACCGGCACGCGGCCCCTCAGCTCCTCGTACAGCTCGAGCGCAGCCTGCGGCGTCAGCCCTTCGTGGACGATCCCGCGGATCGCCTGGACTGAACTTCCAGCGCCCGGCGGGCGGATTCGAGCACGGATCCGGTTCGATGAGGCGCGCCGTTCTGACTACACGCCCGCGGGAGCGACCCCGATCAGCTCGAACGCGCGGGCCTGGAGCGGGGTCGGCTCGGACAGCAGCTCGAACGCCGCCC
>JAJYMP010000079.1 GCA_021786915.1 Chloroflexota bacterium | reverse complement strand
GGCCGGCTCGCCCTCGTCGAGCGACGGGTACGTCACGCGGTCGATCGTCGGCGCGCGAATGACCGCGACCCGGACGACCGCTTCCGCGGCCTGTACCTGTCCGACGCCGATGTGGACGCCCTCCTCGCGGGCGCCGGCCGGCTCGCCCGGCCCGAAGAGGCAGACCTGGCCGACATGCTGGGAACGATCGAGGCTGCCGCCGATGCCGCCGAGGCGTCGGGCCGGGCGATCCGGCTGCGCGCGCTCGCCCGCAGGTTCGGCCTGGCATACGCCGAGGTGGACCTGCTCCTCGTTGCGCTCGCGCCCGATGTCGACGCCCGCTTCGAGCGCCTCTACGCGTACCTCCAGGACGATGTGACCCGCCGCAGGCCCGGCATCGGCCTGGCGATCGAGCTGCTGGCCGGTCCCGCATCCGAGGCGGAGCTGCGCGCGGCGCTGCGGTCGGGCGGGGCCCTGCTCGCGGACGGGCTCCTGCTCGTGGACGATCGCGACCGGCCGTTCCTCACCCGTGCCCTGCGCGTCCCCGATCGCGTGACGGCCTTCCTGCTGGGCGATGACCGCCCCGACGCCGAGGTGGCCCGGCTCCTGGAGGCGCTTCCGCCCGGGGCAGCCGACGGCGGGGCGATCGCGCGGACCTGGGCCGCCGGCGCGCGCCTCTGGTATGTCCGGGAGGCGTCGGTCGGGGCGGGGATCGGCTTGGCGGCTGCAGGGCTGGCCGCGGACGGGGATCCAGTGCTCAGCGTGGACCTCGCGCGCCTCGAGCCCGGCGAGGACGCCGGCGCGGTGGTGGGCGCCGTGATCCGCGAGGCGGCGCTCCTCGGCGCCGGGCTGGTCGCCGGGCCTGTCGACGGCCTCGCGGAGAACGCACCAGCGGCGCTTCGGCTCCTCGTCGAGGCGCGAACGCCCGTGGCGCTCCACGGGATCCGCGCATGGGATCCCGCCTGGGGCCGCGAGGTGCCGGTCCTGCTCGAGGCCGCGCCCACGCCCGAGGACGAGCGGGCGCGGTTCTGGGCGCAGGCGCTCCTTGCCGCCGGCGCGGGCACCGACGAGGACGGCTCGACGGGCGAGGCAGGCGACGCCACCCGCGCCTTCCGCCTGACCCCCGTCCAGATCCAGCGCGCCGCGCGGGCCGCCGGCCTGGCGGCCACGGCCGAGGGCCGACCGATCGCCGCCGCCCACGTCCAGGCGGGTGCCCGGGCGCAGAACGCCGCCGGCCTCGACCGCTTGGCCCGGCGCATCGCGCCGGCCGCGACCTGGGACGACCTCGTCCTGCCGCCGCGGGCGCGCGGCCAGCTGACGGACCTGCTCAACCGCGCGCGGAACCGCGAGCGCGTCCTCAGCGGCTGGGGGATGGGCGCTGGCCCCAACCGCGGCGCCGGCCTCACCGCCCTCTTCGCCGGCGACTCGGGCACCGGCAAGACGCTCTCGGCCGAGGTCCTCGCCGCCGGCCTCGGGCTCGACCTCTACCTCATCGACCTCTCGACTGTTGTGGACAAGTACATCGGCGAGACGGAGAAGAACCTCGACCGCATCTTCGCCGAGGCCGACCGCGTGAACGGCGTGCTCCTGTTCGACGAGGCCGACGCCATCTTCGGCAAGCGCTCCGAGGTCAAGGACGCCCGCGACCGGTACGCCAACGTCGAGATCGCGTACCTGCTCCAGCGGATGGAGCGCTTCGACGGGCTGGCCGTGCTGACGACCAACCTGCGCGCGAACCTCGACGAGGCGTTCCTCCGCCGACTCGACGTCATCGTGGACTTCCCGCTCCCGGACGAGGAGGAGCGGCGACGTCTGTGGCAGCTGCACCTTCGCCCGGGGCTGCCGGTCGGGCCCGACGTGGACCTCGGGTTCCTGGCCGCCTCGTTCCGGATCAGCGGCGGGTCGATCCGCAACATCTGCGTCACCGCCGCCTTCCTCGCGGCGGCCGAGGACCGCCCGGTCACGATGGGCGACTTGGTCCGCGCCACCGAGCGGGAGTACGACAAGCTCGGCCGCCTCACCGTGCCCGCGGAGTTCGGCGCCTGGTTCGAGGCGCTCGCGGAGTCGGGGGCGTCGTAGATGTCCGCCTGCGGACCGGCCGGACCCTACGCCGCCGCCCGGCCGCCTGCCGTTTCTGCCCGATCGGGCACCGACGCGTTCCACCACGTGCGCGCCGGGAGGTTGCGCGCGCGGCGCGGGCGGCGCACGCTGCGGTCGCCCGCAGCGGGTATTCGGCCAGGCGCGGACGGCGCGGCCGGAGGAGGAGCGCATGGACGTACGTGACGAGCTCGAGGCAACCGTCGCCCGGCCTGGCCCGGCACGGGACCCGGCCGCCACAACGAACGCGGCCGGAGCGGCCGTCTCTCCCGCGCTGGTCGCTCGCGCCGTGGCCGACCCGTCGTCCGCCACCCCCTCGACCTTGCTCGAACTCCAGCGCCTGGCCGGCAACGCCAGCGTCCGCCGTCTCGTTGCGGGCGAGGAAGAGGCGCCGCCGGACCGCTCGCCGGTGCTCGACGTGGTGGGCAAGGGGGGTGGGCAGCCCCTTGCGCCCGACATCCGCAGCGACATGGAGCGTCGACTCGGCGCGGACTTCGGCGATGTGCGGCTGCACACGGATTCGCAGGCGAGCCGCTCGGCCGAGGCGGTCAACGCCCACGCCTACACGGTGGGCAGCGACGTCGTGTTCCGCACAGACCGCTGGAACCCCGATTCGTCGGACGGCCGCCAGACGCTCGCCCACGAGCTGGTGCACGTGGTCCAGCAGCGCGCCGGTCCCGTGGACGGCACCGCCACCGGCGACGGCGTGCGCGTGTCGGACCCGCACGATTCCCACGAGCAGTCAGCCGATCGCGCGGCAGCCGCCGCGATGACCGGCCCGGTCGCCATCCCCTCGACGCCGGCGGTGGGCGTCAGCCGCAAGGAGGACGAGGACGAGGACGTCCAGGCGCTGGCCGTGAGCCGCGAGAAGGGCGAGGAGGACGAGGAGGAGCAGGGCGACCAGTAGCCGCCCCGCTCCGCGTCCATATCAGATCAGCCCCTCGCGGAGCGCGTACGCCACTGCGTGCGTCCGGTTGCGCAGGTCCATCCGCGACGTCACGTCGTGGATGATGTTCTTCACAGTGCGCTCGCTGTAGTAGAGGTGCGCCCCCACCTCGGCCGTGTCGAGGCCGTCGGCGAGGAGCCGCAGCACCGCGATCTCGCGCTCGGTGAGCCCGCCGAAGGTCAGGCCGCGGGGCGCCAAGACCTGGCGCTGCAGGTGGCCCACCTGGCTCAGCAGCCGCCCGAGCAGGTCTGGCGGCAGCGTGCCCTCGCCCGCGGCCGCAGCGCGGAGCGCCGACGAGAGGTTCTGGGCGGTGGCGTCGGAGCGCCGGATGACGCCCGTGATCCCGGCCTCGGCAGCGGCCAGCAGACCCCTGTCGTCGACCCGCGAGGCGAGCACGACCACGCGCCCCACGCCGCGGGCGCGCAGCGCGCGGATCTCGGCGCACGCGGCGGCGTCGATCTCGTCCGCCACGACGAGGGCGATCGCCCCGGTCGGGGGCGCGTCCTCCGACGCGATGGCGAAGCTGTGCCCGCCGCGCAGCTGGCTCACGATGCCGGCGCGGGACAGCGGGTCCGTGGCGCGGACGACCACCGGGACGGGGCCTGGCAGCGGAACGGGTTCGGCAACCATCGGTGCGCATCTCCCCATGTGCCGTCCCGGCCGACAGGACTCATGGCCGGAAGGGCAGGGCGCAAGGGTGGCAGGACGCCCTTTTCGGGCGCGCAACGGGGACGCAACGGGCATCGCGTCCGGGCCGGTCAGGAAGCCCGTCTCGGCCATGCGAATCGCCCTTGCGGGCACGCTTCCCGCGGTTACACTCCGCCCGTGGGAGTCACCATCTCGCTCCAGGCACCGTCGATCGAGGTTGAGCCCGGGGCTGAGGCCGTCCTAGAGGTCAAGCTGCGCAACAACGGCAGCGTCGTCGACGAGTTCTCCCTCGACGTCCTGGGTGACTCGGCTGCGTGGGCCGTTGTCGATCCCGCCACGATCTCGCTGTTCCCCGCGGCCGAGGGCGCGGCGACGATCCACTTCCGCCCGCCGCGCGCGCCGTCGACCCCCGCGGGGCCTGTCCCGTTCGGGATGCGCGCCCGCTCGCGCGAGGACCCCGCCGGCTCCGCGGTGGAGGAGGGGAGCCTCGTCGTCGGGGCGTTCGTGGAGCCGTTCGCCGAGCTCGTGCCGCGAACGTCGCGCGGATCCGGCGGCGCCTCGCACGAGGTGGCGGTTGACAACCGCGGCAACGTGCGGCTCTCGGCCGAGGTCAGCGGTACCGACGCCGACCGCCTGCTGCGCTTCGACATCAACCCGCCCGGCGTCGTCGTCGAGCCCGGCGGCGCCTCGTTCGCCAAGGTCCACGTCAAGCCCGCCCGCCGGTTCTGGCGCGGCACGCCCAGGACGCGCCCGTTCCAGTTGTTCGTCACCCCCGAGGGCGCCTGGCCCATCCAGCTCGACGGCACGCTCCTCCAGGAGGCCATCCTGCCGCCCTGGTTCGGGCGGCTGCTCGCCCTCCTGCTCGCAGCCCTCGTCGCGCTGATCCTGCTGTGGGCGTTCGTCCTCAAGCCGGCGATCAACTCCGCGGTGGGTGACGCCGTGGCCTCGCCCATCGCCTCGCTGCGCAGCGATGTGAACGCCGCGCTCTCCGGCGCGGGCCTGCCCACCATGGGCGCCGGCGCAGGCGGCGCGCCGAGCCCCAGCCCCACCCCGGCTCCCACGGTGGCGCCCGGCGCCAGCCCCACGCCGGTCGCGCCGCCGACCGCCACGCCTGGCGTCGTGATCGCGGGCCTGGGCACGCCGGTCGACGGACGCCTCGACGGCACCACCAAGACGGTGTCGCCCACGGGGACGCTGTTCGTGACGGACCTCGTGTTCTCGAACCCGAACGGCGCCGCCGGAGCGCTGGTGATCCTGCGCAACACCACGCCGCTGCTCCAGATGCGGCTCGAGAACTTCCGCGACTACGACCTCCACTTCGTCACGCCGATCGTGATCGCCGCCGGCCAGCAGCTCAATCTGTCGCTCTCATGCACGAGCAGCACATGCGACCCGGCCGTCTTCTACTCCGGCTACCAGCGGCCCTGACGCGCCGCCGCCCGGTGCGCCGCGGCGCTCGGGCGACCGTCGCCACGCTCGTCGCGGCGGCGCTGCTCGGCGGTGGGCCCGTCCTCTCGCCAGCCGTCGGCGCGGGACCCGCGAAAGGCACGCCGTCCGCAGTCGTCGAGGCGGCGCCGGTCAACCCGACGACCGGCGCGACCTCGCCGCTCGCCCTCCCCGCCGCGCTGCCGCAGCCGCCGGGCACGACGAGCCTCGTCTCGGCCAACGCGGCCCAGGGCTTCGCCAACGGGCCCTCGCTGGCGCCCGCCATCTCCTCGAGCGGGCGCTACGTCGCGTTCGCCTCGGCCGCCACGGACATCGTGCCGGGCGGGGCCAGCGCCGCCTCCGCGATCTACCTCCGCGATCGGGCCAACGGAACCACCATCCGGCTGCCCTTCCCGAGCGCCCTGTACGTCGCGGGCGTGCGCAGCGGCAGCGGCTACGGGTACGAGCCGTCCATCTCGGCCGACGGCAGCGTGGTCGCCTTCACGTATCGCCTGACGTCCGACCCCGCGTCGCCCCAGAGCGTCGTGGTCTGGGACCGCAAGAGCGGCACGACGACCGTGGTCTCGCAACCCATCGATGCCACCGACGCGAGCCACCAGCCGGCCGTGTCCGGCAACGGGCGGTACGTCGCCTATTCGTCGACCGCTCCGCGGCTGATCGCCGGCTACCAGAGCAAGTTCGCGGACGTCTACCGCTTCGACCGCCAGACAGGTCAGACCGTGCTGGTGAGCGTCGCCGCGGGCCAGGGGACCGTCAACGGCGACAGCGACCAGCCGTCGATCTCGGGCGACGGGTCGCTGGTCGCGTTCGAGTCGGCCG
>JAJYMP010000056.1 GCA_021786915.1 Chloroflexota bacterium | reverse complement strand
GATCGTGAGTTCGTTCGCACCGTCGATCTCCGCGGCCTCGTTCAACTCGATCGGCAGAGACATGAAGAACTGGCGCAGGAGGAAAATCGAGAACGCATCCCCGAAGAACGCCGGAACGACCAGGGGATAGAACGTGTTCACCCAGCCAAGGGAGCGGAACACGATGTAGAGCGGAATCAGCGTAACCTGTGTCGGCATGATCATCGTCGCGACCACGAACATGAAGACGGTTTCTCGCCCCGTCCAGCGGATGCGCGAGAAGCCGTAGGCCACGACGGCGCTCGATGAAGTGACGCCGACCACGTTGAGCCCCGCGATGATCAGCGTGTTGCGGAAGTAGCGGACGAACGGGATGGCTTGAACCGCAGCCACGAAGTTGTGCCAGACGAACGGGTGCGGAATGATCTGCGGGGTCGCCGAAACGACCTGGGACGGCAGTTTCAGTGCCGTGGACAGCATGAGTACCAGCGGCACGATAAACACCGCGCCAAGGGCAAGCAGCGTGACGTGAACGGCGGCGGCGGACCCCGCCGGCGTGCGCCGGCCCTCCTGTGCGGGCACGGCTACTTCCCCTCCGTTTCGTAGTACACCCAGCGGCGGGCCGTTCGGAACAGGACGATGGCCAAAAGGAGGACCATGAGGAACAGGACCCAGGCGAGCGCACTGGCGTAGCCCATGGCGTTGTACGAGAACGCGGCCTCGTACAGATAGAGCGAGTAGAAGAGCGCCGAGTTCAGCGGGGCGCCGAGGGATCCGGTGAAGCGGTTGGCGTCGGTGATCACAAAGGCCTGGGTGAAGTACGTGAACGTGGCGATGATGCCGAGGATCAGGTTGAAGAAGATGACTGGGCTCAGCATGGGCAGCGTGATGTGGCGGAACTTCGTGAAGCGCCCGGCACCGTCCAGGTCCGCGGCCTCGTACAGGGCCTGGGGAACGCCCTGGAGGCCCGCCAGAAAGATGAGCATGGTGTTTCCAAGCGAGGCCCAAAGGCTCATAAGGATGTACGCCGGCTTGCTCCAAGCTGGCGACGCGAGCCAGCCTGGCTGTGCGATGTGCAGGTCGCTGAGCAGAAGGTTGACGACGCCGTAGTTCGGATTCAGGAGCCAGAGCCAGAGGATGGCGCTCGCCACCGCCGGCACGATCGTCGGCAGGTAGGCCAGCGTTCGGTAGAAGGCAAGGCCACGCACGCGGGCGTTGAGCAGCGTTGCGAGGCCGATGCCGAAAGCGATGTTCAGCGGCACGAAGAAGACTGCCAGGTATGCCGTGTTGTACATGGCCGTCCAGAACGTCGCATCGTGGAGCATGAACGCGTAGTTGTACAGGCCAACCCACTGGGGTGGCTGGAAGAGGTCGTAGTTCGTGAAGCTGTACCAGAGCGAACTGCCAAGCGGGAAGACGATGAACGCGCAGAACCCGACCACCCACGGTGAGATGAATGCGAGGCCCCACAGGAGTTTACGGGTGTCGCGGTTTAGCGGCCGCCGCGTGACGGGCACCGATGCGGCGGGTACGCGAACCGCCCGCGCGAGGTTACCAGCCATAGCGGTCCGGTCCGAAGGGACGACGGTCGAGTTCCTGGCGCAGCGTCACGAGGGTACCCTCGGGCACGTCTTCAGCGACCACGATACCGGGGCCGACGGCGCTAAACGGCCCGACATGGCGGCCCGGAAGGATGGTGACATTCACGCCCGTGCGCACGTGGTCGCCCAGGTACGCCGCGTTGGCCCCAATCGAGGGCGTCTCCCACCGGCCGCCGACACGGTGGGCGGTTTCGCCATCGTCGAAGCGCAGCGTGCCGCACACCGTCGCTGCGCCGATGTCCACGTCGTCCCCGAGCACCCCGTACAGCTCGCAGTGATGCATGAGCCAGACGTTGCGCATCAGGACGCCGCCGAGGACCTCGGCGCAATGGCTCACCACGGAGCCGTCGCCGATGACGCAGTTCTCCACCTTCGCATAGTCCTCGAGCCGGACGTCGGCGCCGAGCATGACGTCACCCTCGCAGATCGCTCCCTGACGGACAACGCTGCGGGGACCCACCCACAGGCGCCCGCGCACCACGACACCGGCCTCGACGCGGCCCCCCGCCTCGACGCACACCGTGCCCTCCACCCTCGCGCCAGGGTCGAGACTGCCCTCGAAGGCCTCTCCTCCTGGGCAGGCGAAGCGCTCCTCGACGGCGGCCCGGTTGGCGGCCAGAATGTCCCAGGGCTTGTCGAGGTCCACATTGTGGCCCGACGCCTCCCGGTACGCCAGGCGCGCGCCTGCCGCCAGCGCGAGGTTCAGCGACTCGCACAGGTCCTGCTCGAGCGGCGGCATGCCGCCCACCTCGACCCGCACGCCTCGGCCCGGGTTGAGCCGGAGATAGCGACGCACCGACGGCGACAGGAGGAAGGCGCCCGCAACGCGTGCGCTGCCGTGACGCGGGTGGCCCCAGAAGGCGCGCACCTCGCCCGCCGCTGTGTCAACGCACACGAAGTCCCGGGCGCGATCGGACGCGATGGCCGCGCCGAGAACGCGGCCCGCCACACCGTCGGCGGTGGGCGCGACTAGAGCGGCAAGGTCCGCCTCCGCAAACAACGTGTCGGCATACAGGACCACCAGCGCGTCCTCGTCGGCGACCACCTCGCTCGCCAGCGCCGCCGCGGCCGCGGTGCCGATCGGCTCGGCCTGGACGACGACGCGAAACCCAGGCCGGCTCACGAGCTCCATCGCCAGGGCCGACGCGAACGCGGGCGATGCCACGACGACGCCGGAATCGACCCCGCAGGCCGCCAGCTGGTCCAGGGTGCGGCGGATCAGCGGCCGGTTGGCCACGGGCAGAAGCGCCTTGGGGCGCACCCTATGGTAGGGCGCAATGCGCCTGCCCCGGCCCGCAGCCAGCAGCACTGCCTTCGTTGCCATCGTCACACCTCGACATTGTAACTTCGGAGAATCGCGGGCGGACTCCCGGCGCGGGTCATGCGCGCCACCGCCTCGCACACGACGGCTTGGGCGATCAGGGCTCCCGAGACCGTGGAGGTGGCGCCGACGGCGGTCAGGTCGTCGACCGGCAGGGCCGCGTCTCCCGGCACGCCCCCGTTGTCGATGACGAGATCGGCGACCTCGAACAGTTTGGGCATGCCTTCGACATAGGGCCGCTGGCTGCGGGAGTGCTGGAGCGAGGTGACGGCGACCACGCGCACACCGTCCGCGCGCGCCGCCATGGCGAACTCCACGGGCACGGGGTTGCGCCCGGAGTTCGAGAAGATCAGGACCAGGTCGCCACGACCCGCGCCGCGGGCGCGCTGCTGCCAGATTACGCGGCCCAGGTCGCGAAGACGTTCGAAGGCAGAACTCTTGAGCGGGCCTTCATGCAGCATGAGGCTCGGTTCGAGGATCGCCTCGATCGCCTCCAGGCCGCCGGCCCTCGCGTACAGCTCCTCGGCCAGGACGTGGGAATGGCCCGTGCCGAAGGCGAGAATTCTTCGACCGGCGAGGAGGGTGTCGGCCACCCACGCCCCCGCCTGCACAACATCAGGCCACGCCTCGCGATGCACCGCTGCGAGAACCGCCTGCGTCCGCTCCCAGTAGGCGTCTGCCCCTTGCGGTCGGGTCTGCCTCAAGGCACGGCACTGCCGTTCTTGAAGGCGTTGGCCACCTGCCTGAGGGCCTGCTGGGCCGTCTGCCGGCCAAACAGAGCATTCTGCTCGGCGTTCGCGATCGCCGTCTCGTAGCGGGTGAGGTCTGGCACCGACGGTATGCCGTGCACGATGTAGTCCTTCTCGAGGGCGATCGAAGCCCGGAGCGCCGGCACGGCCCAGCGGTCGTTCGCGTACTGGGCGGCAAACTGCGGCAGGTTGACCATCTTGTTGCAGATCGGGTCGTAGTGGTCGGGCTGTTCCAACCAGGCGAGGAACCTGACGGCGGCGGCGACATGCGGAGCGTGGGCTGGAACAATCCACAGGTCGCCGTCCACGAACTCCTGGGGCCTTTCGCCCAGTTTCTGAACGAGAAGGGCAACCTCACCGAACTTCACCGACGGTGCATAGTGGGCCAGAAAATCGCGAAGCCACTCGCCACCGACTTCCATCGCGACCTTGTCGAACGCGAACGGGTCCGAGCCGAGTGGCCCCGAGCCGAACGACGAGGAGTTGAACGTGTTCAGGCGGCTGTACCCGTACTTCTTATAGTAGCTTGCCTCCCAGGCCAGCGCGGCCACGTTCTTCGGGTTGTCGGGCGTAAGCCTGCCGGTCTTGGCATTCCACCAGTCGCCGCCGAAGTCATATGCCCAAAGCTGGAGGCCCGTTTGGGCGAAGCCGATGCCACCATTGGGCACAAAGCCGGCCTGGACGATTTTCCCGTTACGGATGATCGTCAGCTTCTGGGCGTCCGTCCAAAGCTGGGCGAAGGTCCGAGGCGGCGTCTTGATGCCGGCCTTGGCGAAGAGCGTCTTGTTGTAGTAGAGGAAGTTGCCGTCAAACGCACCGGGCAGGCCGTACACCTTCCCCTTGTACATGCCGTACGACAAGGCGCCTGGGACGAAGGAGCGAAGGTTGACGTGATCCTGCCGCAAGAGGCCGGTGATGTTGGTCACGGCGCCCTCTGAGGCCCAGGACGGCAGCGGGTCGGCCTCCGCCAGGTCGACAAGGTCGGGGGGGCTGCCGCCGGAGATTGCGGTGGTCACCTTCTGCAGGCTGACGCCGCCAAGGTAGTTCACGTGGATCTGGCGCTGACTCTTGTTGAACAGGTTGATCTCCGTTTGGAAGGCCTGAGCCTCGTAGCCCGTGGCGTAGCTCCAAAGCGAAACCTGGACCGGTCCGGCTGTCCTGCGGGCGGCGGCCGTCAAGCCCGTGCCGCCCGCGAGCACCGCCATGGCAAGCCCGAGGCCAAAGGCCGCCCTTCTACGCATCCGACGCACTTGCACTCCCCCTGACTGGCTAGAATTTCATGTCGGCCACACGCTGTGCGGAGAGGCGCAGCGCGCGGTGGGCACGCTCCGGCCTGCGACTGCCCGTGCTCACGGCCACGATGTCGGCAATGCAAAGCTGGGACGCAAGACCGGGCAGGGCCCCGCTGAGAAACGGCGTCTCCTCCGCGCCGGTGATGAAGATGGCGTCGGCTGCCTCCGAAAGAGGCGAGTGGCTGTAGCGGGTGATCGCCGCCGTGAACGCGCCCACGCCGCGTGCCGCCGCCAGCGCCTGAACGACGCTGTAGGTGCTGCCAGACTGCGAGAAGGCCACGGCCACGCTGCCGCGGTCCAGAAGCACGGTGCTCATGGCCTGGTAGTGGGAGTCCTCCTCGAACTCCGCCACGATGCCCATGCGCGTCAGGCGGTAGGCCAGGTACCGTCCCGCCAGCGCCGACGTGCCCACGCCGTAGATGGCGACCAGTCGGCTCTCGTCGAGGCGGGCGCTCAGTGCGTCGATGACCGCGACGTCGATCAGCTGCTGGGTGGTCCGGAGCGAGTCGACGTTGGTCGCAACGATGCGTTCGATACTCTCGGCCAGGTTTGGGCGTGGCTCGTCCAGGGAGGGCGCCGGGTCCAGCGGGCTTCGGTCGGCGGCAACGAGGATCTTCAGCTCCTGGTAGCCGCTGAGACCGAGGCGTCGGGCCATCCGCACCACCGTGGCGTCACCGACACCGCTGCGTTCCGCGAGGTCGGAGATGGACAGGGCGAGGATCGCCTCCGGGTCGTCCAGGATGGCGCGGGCCACCACGCGCTCCGCCTTTGGCAGACTCGGCGCCATGTCGCGCAGGCGTGCCAAGAAGTTGGTCTGGCGAGCGAATCGGCGGGACACACTCCCACCCCCGGCTCGGAAGTTCTGCGGCAATGGTCTGATTCCTCTGACATACGGAAATGTACTCCAGTTAACGGAGGGCTCCGCCGCGCAGGGGCGAAGCTTCGGTCCTGACAAGGAGTGAGCGCATGGCAAGCGGCATCTTGGGCCTTCTCGAGTGCTACTACGGCCCCGCATGGTC
>JAJYMP010000675.1 GCA_021786915.1 Chloroflexota bacterium | reverse complement strand
CGACGCGAGGGTGACGGCCGCCGGCGGCACGCGCAGGCCGGCCGGTCCCGGCGCGTCTTCGCCCCAGCGCGCGATGATCCCCCGGTAGGCGCGCGACGCCTCGCTGCCGGTCACCTTCTGCTCGAGGATGGCGGGCACGAGCGCCTCCATCACGTTCCCCGTGCGCCCAATGCGCAGGCCGCGCAGGCTCCGGACCGCGTCTGCGACGACGGGATGGCGAGGGACGAGCGCACTCGGGTCGTCGTCGAGGCCGAGGAGAGCGTCCAGACCCTCGAGGGCGCGCGACGCGCCCGGGCCCCACGCGCGGGCCCGCACCCGCGTCCCGGCATCCTCCAGTTCGATCAGGACCGTGGCCGTGCCATCGGGCGTCCGACTGGCGCGCCAGGCAGAGCCTGAGGGCTCGAATCGGAGGGCCGGGTCGAACCGGCCGCGCCCGAGCAGGCCGAGGGTCAGCCGCAGGTTGAGCGGCCCAGGCAGGGCGATTCGCCGATGCAGGGGGTCGGCGGAGGGGACGTCGTGCGAGGGCATCTGCGCAGAGTACGCAATGGAGATGCAACGAATGCTGGTCTGCCTGCGAGGAGCACGATCTCGTGATCTCGGGTAAGGTGTGCCGGCATCGTGCGAACCAGGCTCATCGCCGCGTTCGCGGCGCTCATCGCCGTGTTCGCCCTGGTCGCCGGCCCCGGAGCAGTGGGAGCTCGACCTCCGAGTCCCCCTTCGTTGATCGAGCCTGCACAGTTTCGCGCTGTCACGATCACGCTGCCTTCCGGATCGCCGGTGACGGCGGTCACACCCCTCGACATCGCGAATCGCTCGGCTGGCTGGCTAGGGCCTGACACTCCGTTGGCCGAGTCAGGCGTCTCGCCCGGGGCCCTGGGGTCCCGACCGACCAGGCCGCAACCCGCCGTTGCCGCAGTCCGCGTGCCCAAGAACCTGTGGCGCCTGGACACGAACATCAGCTGGTACGGACCGGGCATGTACGGCCAGCGCACCGCCTGCGGGGTCACCCTCTCCACGACCGTCCTGGGCGTCGCCAGCCGAACGCTTCCCTGCGGGACCCGGGTGACCTTCCGAAACCCGGCCAACGGGCGGACCGTGACGGTTCGCGTCATCGATCGGGGCCCCTACGTCTCCGGCCGGACCTGGGACATGACGGGCGGGCTATGCCTGTACCTCGACCACTGCTACACGGGCTCGATGTACTGGAAGCTCGCGGGCTGACGGGAGCCTGCGTGGCGCCCAGGGCGCGCGGCACCTCGAGCGTACGCCGCGCACCGCCCAGTGCGCATGGGGCGTACGCTGCGGCCGTGCAGCTCGAGCGACCCAGCGCCACGACCCAGCCCCTCCGCGCCCGCATCGCACGGCGCGACGTGCTCCTCGGCCTCGCCTCCGGTCTCACCGCGCTCGTCGCCGCATGCGCGCCTGCGCCTTCGCTCTCGCCGGCATCGTCCGCGCCCGAACCCGTCCGCTCGGCGTCGGCCCCCGACACCGCCGCACCGCCGTCGTCGAGCGCGCCGTCCGCCTCGAGCTCGGCCGCCGCCGCGTCGTCCGCCCCGTCAGTCACGCCCGCGCCGTCCACCGTGGACGAGCTCGCACACCGCGTGGCGGGCCTGCTCATCGTGGGGTTCCGCGGCATGCGCCTCGCCGACGCTCCGTGGATCCGTACCGCGATCGCCCGGGACGCCCTGGGCGGTGTGATCCTGTTCGACCGCGACCAGCTCACCGGCCGCGCCCGCAACGTGATGTCGCCGTCACAGGTCGCCGCTCTGACGGCGGAGCTTCACGCGACGGCGGGGTCCGGCCAGGGTCTGCTGATCGGCGTGGACCAGGAGGGCGGGATCGTCACTCGGCTGGGCCCGAGCCACGGATTCCCGGCCGTCGCCTCCGAGGCGACCGTGGGCGCCGGGACCGTGGCGGGCGCCCGCACCTGGGCTCGAACGATCGCGGGCACGGTCGCGAGCTCCGGCTGCAACCTCGACTTCGCGCCGGTCGTGGACCTCGACGTCAACCCGCAGAACCCGGCGATCGGCGCGCTCGGCCGGTCGTTCTCGGCCGATCCGGACGTCGTGGCCCGCATGGCGGGCATCGAGCTCGACGCACTGCGGCTCGCGGGCGTGCACGCCGCCGCGAAGCACTTCCCGGGCATCGGCAGCGCGACTGTGAACACGGACTTCGGCGTGGCCGACGTGACGAAGACCTGGACGCGGACCGAGCTCGAGCCCTACCGGCGCCTGGCCGCCGCGGGCAAGCTCGACGCCGTGATGGTGGGCCACGTGGTCAACGGCCAGCTGGACCCGAAGCGCCCGGCCTCGCTCAGCAAGCCGACGCTCGACCTCCTGCGCGGCGATATCGGCTTCGACGGCCCGGCGGTCACCGACGACCTCCAGGCGGCGGCCATCACCCAGCGCTTCGGCGCCGACGAGGCGGTGCTGCTGGCGCTCGAGGCGGGCAACGACCTGCTGCTGTTCGCCAACCAGCAGGTGTACGACCCGGGCATCGTGCGCCACGTCGTGGGCATCGTCCTGGCAGCGGTCGCCCATGGACGGCTGACCGGCGACCAGATCGACCGGGCCTGGACACGACGCCAGGCGATGCTGGGCCTGCCCAGTTGAGGCGCTCGTCGTTCTGCTGGGCTGCGCCATGAGGTCGATGGTCCCGCTCCAGCACGTTTCGTTCGTCGGCCTGATGGGCTCCGGCAAGACGACAGTCGGCTCACGCCTGGCGGCCCTGCTCGGTTGGCCCCTGCGCGATTCGGACGCGGAGATCGAGGCGCGCCTGGCCCGAACCGTCCGCCAGCTGCGCGGCGAGCTGGGCGTGGACGCCATGCACGATCTCGAGGCGCAGCAGCTGCTCGACGCGCTCGCCGAGCCCGGCCCGTCGGTCGTCTGCCCGGCGGCATCGGTGGCGGATGTGGACGCGTGCCTCGCCGCGCTGGGGAGCCCGTGCGTGTTCGTCGTGTTCCTGACGGTCGAGCCGACGGTGGCCGCCAAGCGGTTCCTGACTGGGGGGCACCGGCCGTGGTATGGCGACGATCCCGCGGTCTTCCTCGCTCGGCAGGCGTCGGTGCGCTACCCGCGCCTCCGCTCCCTCCACCCGCTCGAGGTCGCCGCCGACGAGCGCACGCCCGACGAGGTCGTCCGGCTTGTGGCCGCGACCCTGGCGGAGCGCGGCGTCCCGGTGCCGGACCCGCCCTCCTGACCCCGCCGCAACTCTCACGGGCCCGGGGCGGCGGACGGCGATCGCGGCGGACGGCACGACCGCGCGGCCCGTGCCTGACCACGCGTCCCCGTTGTCTCTGGCCCGGGCACTCCGCGACATCCGCCCGAGCAGGTAGCCTCGACAAGGCGGACCTCATGAAGGCAGAGGACGAGCGTCGCAGGCGACGTGGCGGCCAGCAGCGCCCGCCGAGCGCCAGCGACAACGACCGCGCCGTGGCCCGCGGCGGCCGTCCTGCCGTTCCGTCCGCTACGCTGCATCCATGTGCCGCAGCATCCGCCAGCTCCGCCGGTCCGACCATGACGGGCCGGCCACCACCGGCGAGGCGCAAGCCGCCGCGCTCCAGTACGTTCGCAAGGTGTCCGGGTTCCGGACGCCGTCGGCTCGCCACCGCGCTGCGTTCGACGCCGCGGTGGACGAGGTGGCTGCCGCCACAGCACGCCTCCTCGCAGCCGTCGGCACGAACGTGGCCGAGGGCCCGGACCCGTTCGCCGATCCCGTGAGGCGGCGCGCCATCCTCGACGCGACACCGCGCCGCGTTACACGCGCGACGCCAGCAGGGCATCCTGGGTGAGCGCTCCCGCCCCCCTGGCGCCGCCCGCCCTGCCCGCAGCAGCGCCCACCTGGTGGCGCCGCACCGGCCTCGACGTCGTCGGCGACCGGCTCGCCCTCAACGGCCACGACCTCGACGCGCTCCTCCGCCAGCACGGCGCGCCGCTGTTCGCCTACGACCTCGCCCGACCGGTCGAGAACGTCCGTGCGCTCCAGGGCGCGCTTCGTGGCGCGGGCCTGCGCTACGTGACGCGGTTCGCGCTCAAGTCCTGCCCCGACCCGCGCATCCTTGCGGTGCTCAGGGGCCTGGGCGAGCCCGGGACGCCGGAGGGCATCGGGATCGACGCGTGCTCGCCCGGGGAGGTGCTCCACGCGCTGGCCAACGGCTGGGCTCCTGACGCGATCAGCCACACGGGCACGAACGTGTCGGAGCGCGACCTCGACGTGCTGCTCGCCCACCCGATCCGGCTCAACCTCGACGGGGTCAGCCAGCTCGAGCGCGTGGGGCGCCGTGCCCCGGGTCGCGTGGTGGGCATCCGCGTCAACCCGGGCGCGGGCGCCGGCTACACCGATCACCTCGCGTACGCGGGCGAGCGGCCCACGAAGTTCGGCGTCACGCCGGAGCGGCTCGACGACGCGATCGCCGCCGCTCGCCGCCACGGGCTGCTTGTGGACACGCTGCACTTCCACGCGGGCTCCGGCTGGCTGGGCGACCAGCTGGGCGAGTTCGAGGCGGCGCTGGCGCGCGCGACGGCCATGCTCGAGCGGCTGCTCGACGCGGGCTTCGCGATCCGGGAGGTCAACGTCGGCGGTGGGCTCGGACGGGTCGCCCGCGACCCAGAGATCCCCGTGGACCTCGACGCGTACGCGCAGACGATCGCTCACCACCTCGCCCCGTACGAGGTCACTGCCGCGTTCGAGCCCGGCGACTTCGTGATGAAGGACGCGGCCGTGCTCCTGGCCGAGGTGGTCAGCGTGGAGCGGCGGGGCGATGTCACGTTCGTCGGCCTCGACGTCGGCTGGAACGTCAACTGTGCGTACTTCATCTACGGCTACGCGCAGGAGGTGGTGCCGCTGGTCGCGCCCCTGCGCGAGCGAACGCAGCTCGTCACCGTGGCCGGCCACATCAACGAGGCGGGCGACGTGTTCGCCGAGGACTACCCGCTGCCCGGCCTGGCCGAGGGCGAGGGCGTGGCCATCCTCAATGCGGGCGGCTATCTTCAGGCGATGTCGATGACCCACTGCCTGCGGCCGACCGGCACGACGGTGTACCTGGAGCGGCCCGCATGACGCTCGGGGAGGGCGAGCGCGACCCGCACGCGACCAACCGCGCCGCGGACGTCCTGGCGGCCGGAGTCGCGGGCGCCCGGCGGATCGACCCGCCCGGCGTCGGGCACCTGCCCAGTCTCGAGCGGCCCGCGTGGTTCACCGAGACGCTGCTCGCGTTCCTGGCCGGGGTCGATGCCGCGGCGGCGGGCTCCTAGCCGGGCCGGCCGATGACCGAGCGTCCTGATGAGCCCGCCATGGAGCGCCGCGCCACCCGCGTCGCCGTGACGGCCGTGCGCGGCGGCGACGTCCAGACGCGCGACGACCACCTCGCGGGCGAGGAGCCGATGGCGATCCGGGTCGCGGGCCCCGGGCAGGCGCCCATCGATGTCTCGATCACCATGCGCACGCCGGGCAGCGAGGCGGAGCTCGCCGTGGGGTTCCTCCACGCCGAGGGGCTCCTCCACAGCCGTGACGAGGTCGAGGGCGTTGAGCTGGGCGATCCGGGCGGGCTGTCGCGTCCCGACGACGAGGTGCTCGTCCGCCTCCGCCGCCGGTTCGACCCAGCGCTCCTCGCCCAGCGCCACTTCGCGGTCACCTCGTCGTGCGGCATCTGCGGCAAGGCCGCCCTCGACGACATCCACGTCCGCGTGGCGCCCATCCCCGACGGCCCGGCCGTGGCGCCTGCGGTCCTGTGGTCCCTGCCCGGCCGCCTGCGCGAGGCGCAGGCCGTGTTCGAGGCGACGGGCGGGGTGCATGCTGCCGGCCTGTTCGAGGCTGATGGCACGCTCCTCGCCGTCCGCGAGGACATCGGCCGGCACAACGCGCTCGACAAGCTCATCGGCAGTCGGCTCCTCGCGGGCGACCTCCCGCTCCACGGGCGGATCGTGCTGGTGAGCGGTCGGGCCGGCTTCGAGCTGGTGCAGAAGGCGGCGG
>JAJYMP010000193.1 GCA_021786915.1 Chloroflexota bacterium | reverse complement strand
CTTGTAGCCCATCGTCGCGAGCGCCCAGCCCAGGTGGGTCTCGAGGATCTGGCCGATGTTCATGCGGCTCGGCACGCCGAGCGGGTTGAGGATGATGTCAACGGGGCTGCCGTCGGGGAGGAACGGCATGTCCTCCGTGGGGAGCACCTTGGCGATGACGCCCTTGTTGCCGTGGCGGCCGGCCATCTTGTCGCCGACCGAGACTTTGCGCTTCTGGGCGACCGACACCCGGACCAGGCGGTTCACGCCCGGCTGGAGGTCGTCGTTCCACTCGCGGCGGAACTCGCGGATCTCGACCACCTTGCCGCGCTCGCCGTGCGGGAGGCGGAGCGAGGAGTCCTTCACCTCGCGGGCCTTCTCGCCGAAGATCGCGCGCAGCAGGCGCTCCTCCGCGGTCAGCTCGGTCTCGCCCTTGGGCGTGATCTTGCCCACCAGGATGTCGCCGGGGCGGACCTCGGCGCCGATGTACACGATCCCCTCCTCGTCGAGGTCCTTGAGGGCCTCCTCGCCGACGTTCGGGATGTCGCGCGTGATCTCCTCGGGCCCGAGCTTGGTGTCCCGGGACTCGATCTCGTGCTTCTCGATGTGGATGCTCGTGAACAGGTCGTCGCGGACGAGCCGCTCGCTGATCACGATGGCGTCCTCGTAGTTGCCGCCCTCCCAGCTCATGAACGCCACGAGGACGTTGCGGCCGAGCGCGAGCTCGCCGCCCTGGGTCGAGGAGGAGTCCGCGATCGGGTCGCCCTTGGCCACGCGCTGGCCCACCGTCACGATGGGGCGCTGGTTGATGCAGGTGCCCTGGTTGCTGCGGACGAACTTGAGCAGCTTGTACTCGTCGGGCGCCCCGCCCTCGTCGGCGTCGACCAGCACCCGCTCAGCGGTGACGCTGATCACGACGCCGGGGCGCTTCGCGACGACGACCTGGCCCGAGTCGCGCGCGGCGCGGGCCTCCATGCCCGTGCCCACGATGGGGCTCTCGGGCTCGAGGAGCGGCACCGCCTGGCGCTGCATGTTGGAGCCCATCAGGGCGCGGTTGGCGTCGTCGTGCTCGAGGAACGGGATGAGGGCGGTCGCCACGGAGACGACCTGCTTGGGGCTGACGTCCATGTACTCGATCTGGTCGGGGCGCGCCTCGGGGAACGAGTCCCGGTAGCGGGACGGGACCCGCTCGGCCGTGAAGTGGCCCTGGGCGTCGAGCGGCGCGTTCGCCTGGGCGACGACGTGCTCCTCCTCCTCGTCGGCCGGGAGGTAGTCGATGGCGTCGGTCACGACCGGGCGGATCGGGAACGCCAGCGCCTTCTGGCGGGTCAGTTCCTTCTGCGCCTCGGGGGTGAACCGCTCGCCCTTCTTGAGCACGACCTTGCCGCCCTTGTCGGTGACGTCGGCGCCGGCCTCGAAGTCGAGCAGGGCCGGGTCGTCATGGGCGATCGAGCGCTTGACCTTGCGGTATGGCGTCTCGATGAAGCCGTACGCGTTGATCCGCCCGTAGGTGGCGAGCGAGCCGATCAGGCCGATGTTCGGGCCCTCGGGCGTCTCGATCGGGCAGATCCGGCCGTAGTGGCTGTGGTGGACGTCGCGGACGTCGAAGCCGGCGCGCTCGCGCGACAGGCCGCCCGGCCCCAACGCCGACAGGCGGCGCTTGGAGGTGAGCTCGGCCAGCGGGTTGGTCTGGTCCATGAACTGCGAGAGCTGGCTGCCGCCGAAGAACTCCTTCATCGCCGCCACGACCGGGCGGATGTTGATGAGGGCGTTGGGCGTCGCCTTGTCGATCTCCTGGATCGTCATGCGCTCGCGGACCACGCGCTCCATCCGCAGCAGGCCGATCCGGAACGCGTTCTGGATCAGCTCGCCGTTGGCGCGGATCCGGCGGTTGCCGAGGTGGTCGATGTCGTCCTTGGGGTGCTGGCCGCGGTTCGCCTCGATGAGGTAGCCCACGATCGCCGCGATGTCCTCGCGGCTGATCGTGCGCTGCTCGAACGGCAGCTCGATGCCCATGCGGGCCGCGACGTCCACGAGCTTCTTGTTGAACTTGTAGCGGCCGACGCGCCCGAGGTCGTAGCGGCGGAAGTTGAAGAACAGGCTCTCGACGAGCTGGCGGGCGTTGTCGCCGGTGGGCGGGTCGCCCGGGCGCAGCTTCTTGTAGACCTCGATCAGCGCCTCGCTGGGCGTCTTGGTGAGGTCCTTGTCGAGGGTGTTGGCGATGAACTGGTGCTCGACGTCGGTGTCGACCGCCGTGAACAGGCCCGCGATCTCGTCGTTGGTCTCGTAGCCCACCGCGCGGAGCAGGGTCGTCGCCGCGATCTTGCGCTTGCGGTCAACCTTGACCCACAGCTGGTCCTTGTTGTTAGTCTCGAACTCGAGCCACGCGCCGCGGTTGGGGATCACCTTGGCGCTGAACAGCATCCGCCCGCTGCCCGGGTCCTCGAGCTCGCTGTAGTACACGCCAGGGGACCGGACGAGCTGGCTGACCACCACCCGCTCGGCGCCGTTGATGACGAACGTGCCCATGTCGGTCATCCACGGGTAGTCGCCCATGTACACGCGCTGGCGCTGGATCTCGCCGGTCTCCTTGATCAGCAGCTCCACCTGGACGTACAGCGGCCGGCTGAACGTGAGGTCCTTGGTGCGGCACTCCTCCTCGGAGTACTTGGGGTCCCCGAACTCATAGTCCAGGAACCGCAGCTCCATCACCTTCTTGGTGAAGTCCTCGATCGGGCTGATCTCGTCGAACAGGTCGCGCAGGCCCTTGTCGATGAACCACTTGAACGACTCGAGCTGAAGCTCGATCAGGTTCGGGACCGCGAACTTGTCGTCGCTGACCCCGTCACGGACCTCGGCGATCCGGGCGTAGGTCAGGCGGCCGGACGGCGTGATCGGGAGGGGCATCGACGGGGCAGACAGCATGAAGGACGGCTCCTTGACGGAGTGTGGAGGACAGGGAGAGGCAAGGTCACAGACCGTCTAGGATACCGCTGGCGCAACTCGTGTCAACCGCGTCATGGTTGCGAATGCGTGGCGACCCAGAGCCGGTTCGGCAACTTGGGGCCTGCCCGGGCGTGCGGCACGCCCCGCGAGCGCAACCCCGCACGCGACGCGCCCCGGTCTCGCCCCCGATCCACCAGAGACGCAAAGAGCCCCGCCGAGACGGGGCTCTCTCCGGCCGAGGGTTCCGCGGACAGGCCTTGCGGGCCGGGGCGGGCCCCCGGGCGCAGCCGACGCGAGGCCGGCTGCTGGTGGACTTACTTGATCTCGACCTTGGCGCCCTGGTCCTCGAGGGCGGCCTTGATCTTCTCGGCCTCGTCCTTGGAGACGCCCTCCTTGACGGCCTTGGGGGCGCCGTCGACGAGGTCCTTGGCCTCCTTGAGGCCCAGACCGGTCAGCTCGCGGACGACCTTGATGACCGGGATCTTGTTGGGGCCGATCTCGGTCAGGGTCGCCGTGAACTCGGTCTGCTCCTCGACCTCGACGGCCGCTGCGGAGGCGGCCGGGGCGGCGGCCGCGGCGGCAACCGGAGCGGCGGCGGTGACGCCGAACTTCTCCTCGAAGGCCTTCTTGAAGTCGGAGAGCTCGAGGACGGTCATCGTCTCGAACGCCTCGAGGAGCTGGGTGGTGGTGAGCGTGGCCATGGGTGCTAGTTCTCCATCAGTTGGCGCCCGCGAAGGGCGGTTCGGTCTCGTCGGGGAAGGGGCCGGTCAGGCCGCCACGCCGCCGCGCTTGTCGATGAGCGCGTCCACCAGCCCGGCGACGTCCCGCAGCGGGGCGTCGAACAGGCCGGCAACGGCGGACATCGGCGCGGTGATGGCGCCCAGCGCCTCGCTGAGGAGAACCTCGCGCGAGGGCAGGGTGGCGAGCCGCGTGACGCCATCGGCGTCGATCCGGCTGGAGCCGAGCACGCCGCCGGTGATCCTGACGATCTTGGCGAACGGGCGCACGGCGTCGAGCACCGCCTTTGCCGTCGTCGCCTCGTCGTTGCCGAAGGCGATTGCCGTCGGCCCCACGAGGAGCGGCGAGAGAGCGTTCGCGGCGGCGTTGTCCTGGGCCGCGATCCGCATCAGGCGGTTCTTGACGACCCGGTAGCTGACGCTGCTCTTGCGCAGCGCGCGCCGGATCTCACTGATCTCCTTCACCTTGAGGCCGCGGTACTCGGACACGATCATCGTGCGGTTGGCGCTGAGCTCCACACGAAGCGCGTCGATCGTCTCGCGCTTGGCCTCGGTCGGCATCGAGCCTCCTTGACCTCCTTGCTCCTGCGCGCAGCCGGCGCGCGGCGGCGGGTCTTCCGGCCGTTCGGCCGGTCCTCCCTGCGACGGGCCACTGGCGACGCAGGGGCGACCCACCCGTGGAGGTGGCTCGTGCTCTGCCTCGGCGTGCTCGCCGGCGTCCCCGGGTCCCCTCCCCCTCTCGGGGCGGGCATCCGGTCCGGTCCGGCGGATCAAGCCCCCGGCGTCAGCGGCGCCTCGCGGCGTCGGCGGCGTCGGAAGGGCGCAGGCTGTCTGCGGCGATCCGTCTTCTTGTTGTCGACGGCGCTCACCTCTCGGCGGCGTCGTGCATGTGTTGGGCGGGCCCGGTGCCCGCTGGCGGTCCCCGGCGCCTACGCGCTCGCGAGCACCGCGGGGATGTCGACGCGGACGCCCGGTCCCATCGTCGAGGCGATGGACAGTGTCCGCAGGTACTGGCCCTTGGCGCCGGACGGCTTGGCGCGGTTGACCGCGTCGACCAGGGCGACGAGGTTCTCGGCCAGCTGCGTGTCGTCGAAGCTCACCTTGCCGAACGGGACGTGGATGATCGCGCCCTTGTCGACCTTGAACTCGACGCGACCGCCCTTGACCTCCTTGACCGCGCGCTCGATGTCGAACGTCACGGTGCCGGCCTTGGGGTTCGGCATCAGCCCGCGCCGACCGAGGATCCGGCCGAGGCGCCCGACCTGGCCCATCGTGTCCGGGGTCGCGATGGCGACATCGAACTCGAGCCAGCCGGCCTCGATCTTCTTCACCAGGTCCTCGGCGCCCACCTCGTCGGCGCCGGCGCGGAGGGCCTCCTGGGCCTTCTCGCCCTGGGCGAAGACGGCGACCCGGACGACCTTGCCCGTGCCGTGCGGCAGGACGACGGTGCCGCGGACCATCTGGTCGGCGTGGCGCGGGTCGACGCCCAGCCGGAGGTGCGCCTCGACCGAGGCGTTGAACTTGACGGTCGAGGTCTGCTTGACGAGCAGGACGGCGTCGGCCGGCGCGTAGACCTTCAGGTGGTCGACGAGCTTGGCGGCATCCTGGTAGCGCTTGCCGTGATCGGTCATGGCTCGGTTCTCCCTCGGTCCTCTGGACCTGCCCCTGTCTCGCCCGCGCGGGCCGGGGTGGCTCCCGCGCGGCGTCGCCGGTCTAGCCGACGACCTCGATGCCCATGCTCCGGGCGGTGCCCTCGATGACCTTCATGCCGGCCTCGACGTCGTTGACGTTGAGGTCGGGCAGCTTCTGCTCGGCGATCGCCCGGACCTGGTCGCGGGTCACGCGGCCGGCCACGGCGCGCTTCGGCGTCTGGGCGCCCTTGTCGATCCCCGCCGCCTTGCGCAGGAGGTCCGGCGCGGGCGGGGTCTTGAGGACGAACGTGAAGGAGCGGTCCTCGAAGATCGTGATCTGGGCAGGGATCACCTGGCCCAGCTTGTCAGCGGTCTTCTCGTTGTAGCTCTTCGTGAACTCGACGATGTTGATGCCGTGCGGGCCGAGGGCGGTGCCGACGGGCGGCGCGGGGGTTGCCTTGCCGGCCGGCAGTTGCAGCGTGAGGACGATACGGATCTTCTTGGCCACGGTGGTTGCTCGCTCCCTGCCTCGCTACAGTTTCTCGACTTGCAGGAAGTCGAGCTCGACCGGCGTCTCGCGGCCGAAGATGCTCACGAGGACCTTGAGCTTGTTGCGCTCGGGGTTGACCTCGTCCACGGTTCCGATGAACTCCGCGAACGGCCCATCCGTGACGCGCACGCTC
>JAJYMP010000222.1 GCA_021786915.1 Chloroflexota bacterium | reverse complement strand
CCGTCGTCAGGACGGCCGACGTGTCCCGCAGTGTGCGGATGTTGTACGCGATCGTTTTGCGCTTGATGGCCTCCACATCGTCGTCGATGGCGATGTCCTCGTTGATGTCCTCCAAGCCATCGGCCAGATCCTGGGCGAGTGCGACGCGAAACTCGGGGAAGCTGCGAAAGCCCAGGCGGCGCACCAGTCGCGAAACCGCCGCCTCGCTCGTCCGGCTCCTCTCCGCGATCTCGCCGATGGACGCGAGGATCATCCAGTGTGGGTCCTGGAGGATCGTCTCGGCTATCAGTCGGTCGCTCTTGGTGAGCAGGTCCCCACCGGACCGAAGACGGGCAAGCGAACCTCGGACGTTGACGGACATGGGCCCATCCTTTGCCGTCACCGGCGATCGCAACCCACCAGCTCGGGGTTCGGGCTGCACTATGTCGGCCGTCGGCGAGGGAATCCCACCACGCCGACGGCAAGCTGGGACTATATCACGGGCTCCACGACCTCATACGCGCCACGAGGCATGCATTTGCGTCCGCATCGGCCGGCGAATGGAGGCGGCGCGAGGCCGAAGCCCGGACGGCCACGCAGGCGCGTTACAGACTTTCATTCTGCTGGGCTCCTGATGATACAATGTGCCACGCGCATAAAGTCAGGGCGAAGAGCGACAACGTAGAGGAGTGACCATGCCGGGTGACGTGCTGAGGTGGGGCGTGCTCGGGTCAGCCAAGATCGCCGAGATTGCCTTTGCGCCCGCGTTGCGCAGCGTCCCGGGCTGCGTCCTCACCGCCGTGGCCAGTCGAAACGAGGACCGGGCGAGGGCATTCGCCGGGGTCGTCGGAGCGGCGCGGGCCTACGCCCCGTACGAGGCGCTGCTCGAAGACGCGTCCGTCGATTGCGTGTACATCGCGCTGCCCAATAGCATGCACAGCGAGTGGGCCGTCCGGGCCCTACGCGCCGGGAAGCACGTGCTCTGCGAGAAGCCGATGGCGACCACTGCGGCCGAAGCGGCGGCAATGGCAGACGCCGCAGACGAGTCCGGTCGCCTCCTGATGGAAGGGTTCATGTACCGCTTCCATCCGCGAACCGGGAGAGTCCGGCAGCTCATCGCTGCCGGAGCGATCGGACAGGTCCGGACGATTCGAGCCACCTACTCGTTCCAGCTCGCGGCCGCAACGGACGTTCGTTCATCGACGGTCGACGCGGACATCCGGAGCCAGCGGCATCTCGGCGGCGGAGCTCTCTACGACGTCGGTTCCTACTGCGTCAATGCCATCCGCTTCTACTCAGGGAAGGAGCCGCGCCGCGTCGTCGGGTGGTCCAGCCGTGACGGTCACGCCGACGTCGAGCTGAGGGCCGGGGGCATCCTCGACTTCGGAGACGGAACTAGCGGCGACTTCTTTTGCTCGATGGACACCTTCGGAGGGGGCCAGGTGGAGGTCTACGGGAGCGAAGGGAAGCTGTCGATTCCGATCGCGTTCAGGGTGCGTCCGACCGATCCGGCGCCCTCCGTCACGATCGCAACGCGAGAGGGTTCGGTCGTGGAGACATTCGATCACGACGACCAGTACCGACTCGAGATCGAGGCGTTCGTGTCCGCGCTCTCCGGCGAACGGCCGCCGCTTGCCGTAGCGGATTCCGTCGCGAACGCGGCGGTTCTCGATGCGCTGCGGGAATCCATGGCGCGCACCGAACGCAATGGGAGCGGGTCCGGCGGTGCGTGGGTCGACGTCGCGAATCATGCGGGCGCGACGGAGCGGAGGTCTCACGGCGGTGCGGTTCGGTGAGCCATGCACCCGACGGCCATGAGAACGGGCGAGGTTGGCATCGGGCGTGTCTGTCGCCGGCCGGATCGCCACGATCTGCCCCGGCGGCCCTGG
This sequence comes from Chloroflexota bacterium, assembly GCA_021786915.1. The sequence continues at coordinate 4,128 of JAJYMP010000222.1, read as the reverse complement.
ATCCCGCCAGGCACGCGCTCCATCCCCGGAGGAGGGTGAGCCGAGATGATTGATCGTCAGACGACAGGCGGCCGCCTGGTCGTGGATGCCCTGCGCTCGCTGGGCGTGCAGCACGTCTTCGGGGTGCCAGGCGGTCAGACCCTGGCGATCCTCGACGCCATGTTGGACGTCGAGGACATCCGCTTCGTGGCGGTGCGACACGAGGGCGCAGCCGCATGCATGGCGGATGCCGTGGGCCGACTGACCGGACGGCCCGGAGTCTGCCTTGCCACGACCGGCCCCGGAGCAACGAACCTGCTCACCGGCGTCGGCGGAGCCTTCCGCGATTCGAGTCCGGTGATCGTCATAACCTGCAATAACAACCTGCGCGACATCGACCGCGACGATGCGCAGGCGGCAGACCACGTCGCGATCTTCCGGCCCCTGACGAAGCGGGCGATGTTTGTCGGCACGCCGGCGGCGATCCCCCAGGTGATCGAGGAGGCGTACATCATCGCGATGTCCGGGTGCCCCGGTCCCGTCCTGGTGGACTTCGCCCGTGATGCGCTCGAGACGGGTGTGACGGCCGTCCCGGCGATGCCGGGCGAGAAGATGCACCTGCTGAGGGCGATCCCGCGCTCGTCTGCCGATCCGAGTGTCGTGTCGCGGGCGGCGGCGCAGCTCCAGGCAGCGTCCAGCCCGGTCCTCTGGCTCGGAGGCGGGACCATCCGCTCCGGGGCCACCGACGCGGCCCTTCGTCTGGCTGAGCGGCTCGATGCCCCGGTGATCACCACGTTCAACGGGATCGGTGCGGCACCGAGCGCTCACCCGAACGTCTTCGGACCCAAGAGTCGAATGGGCACCGCGTTGTCGGCCGCCGTGCTCCGCGGGGCCGACGTCGTGCTGGCGGTCGGCAACAGCCTGGACGCCGTATCGACGAGTCGGTGGACCGTCGACCTACCCGAATGCATCATCCAGATCGACACCGACCCGGAGAAGCTGGGCCGCTACTACGCCTCTAGGACCCTCGGCCTGCTCGGCGACGCGCGGCTGGTGCTCGAGCAGCTCAACGACCGCATGGATGGAAATCTCTCGACGGGCACGTCCGCCGAGGCGCGCAAGGCCCGATTGTCCGAGCTCGCGCATGAACGAGAGCGCTGGCAGTCCAGGCTTGCGGACTCGCGGTCGCGGCCGGGGATGATCGCACCCGACCGCCTCGTCAAGGTCCTGCGTGACGCGACGCCCGACGACACCGTGCTCGTCGTCGATGCGGGCAATGCCGGGGTGTGGACCCACCTGTGGGAGGTGCGCGACGGCGCCGGTGAGTATCTGAAGCCCGTCGGGTTCGGGAACATGGGATTCGCGTTGCCGGCCGCCATCGGGTCCGCGCTCGTCCGTCCCTCGTCTCATGTCGTTGCCCTGATCGGCGACGGGTCGATGGCCATGACCGTGGGTGAGCTCGAGACGGTGGCACGCGAGGGGGTCGCGCCGTGCATCGTGGTTATGAACGACTCGAGCTACGGCAACATCCGGCAGGAGCAGCTGGTCAAGTACGGGCCGCGAACGAGCGGTGTGGACTTCCGCGACGTCGATTTCGCACAGATCGCCAAGGGTTTCGGAGTCAAGGGGGTGCGCGTCGATTCGGAGGAAGGACTCGCGGCGGCGGTCCGGGAGTGGCTGTCTGCCGGCGAGGCCCTGCTCATCGACGCGCGGATCGACCGCGATCCCAGCGTCTGGACTTTCCCGTACTTCACCGGTAGTGAGCCGGAGACCTAGGTCCCATGAGATCCGACGGGGCCGCCGTCTTGGCGCTCGATGTCGGTACATGGACGACGCGGCTCATGGCGTTCGGCGAGGACGGCAGACGGATTGCTGCGGCCGGAGTGCCAACGCCCGCGGTGCTCCAGGGGTCGGAGGCGACGATCGACGTCGATCGCCTGTGGCGGACGGTCGCGGGATTGATCGATCGTCTGGGGAGCCTAGTCTCTACGGTGGCCGGGCTGGCCGTCACGGCTCAGCTTGGCACCGTGTTCACTGACGACAGCTTGTCGCCGACGGTGCCGGCGCGCCTGTGGGCAGACTCGCGCGCGAGTCTGGAGGCGGCCCGCCTGGGGCAGCTGCTGGGTGCCCAGGGTATCCGGACCGCGGGCCGCCGGATCCCGCCGGAATCGGCGGCGGCACAGGCGATATGGCTGAGGGGCCGAGCCCCGGATGCGTGGAAGAGGACACGCCGGATCCTGTCGCTGAAGGACTACCTCGTTTCCCGTCTCACGGGAGCCATGCTCACGGATCCCGCCTCCGCGTCGTTCACGGGCCTGCTCGACGTTCGCAGCGTCGAGTGGTCGGCCACGCTGTTGAAAGCGGCGGATGTGAGCGAGGGCATGCTGCCGTCGGTGCGGTCGGGGACCACCATGGCGGGGCGGGTCCTGGGCGAGGCGGCGAAGGCGACCGGACTCCCGGCCGGTCTTCCCGTGGCGGTCGGCGGGCCGGACGGGAGCCTCGGGGTCATCGGCGCAGGTGGTACCGGCGACGGCGCAACCGTGGACGTGGCCGGATCGACGGACGTCCTGTATCGTCTCGGCAATCGTCCTCCAGAAGGCGCTGGTTCCGGCCTGATCCTGAACGCGTTCCTGGAGCGTGGACTGTGGGCAATCGGAGGGCCCACGGGACTGACGGGAGGGGCGATCAGCTGGCTTGCATCGACGCTCGGGTATGGGTCGCCTCGAGAGATGTACGAACGCATCGGTCCCCGAATCGATCTCGTCCCGGCGGGCGCGGGAGGCCTCGTGTTCCGCACGGCGCTCTCCGGCGAGAGGCTCCCGTCGTGGAACCCGCGATGCCGGGGGGTCCTGGCAGGCCTCGGAGTGGACCTCACGGCTGCACACATCGTCCGTGCGGCCGAAGAAGGCTGTGCGTTCGCGGTCGCGGAGGGAATTGATGCCCTGCGGCAGGCCGGACAGAGCGTCCACGACATCGTCGTCGTGGGGGGCGCATCCATGCGCCCTTCCAGCCTCCAACTGCGAGCCGATGCGTGGGGATGCGAGGTGCGCACCGTCGAGGAACAGGAGGCCTCCGCGCTCGGTGCCGCGATCACCGCGGCCGTGGCCGTCGGACTGTTCCCATCGCTTGCCGATGCTGCCGCGCGTATGGTCCGTCCCGGCCGCACGTACGTGCCGGACGAGCGCCGGCAGGCAGTGATGCGCCAGGCCAGGGAGCGCTGGCGTGGCCTGGAGGCCGCGGCGTGCATGGATAGGCACCTGCTGTAGGAGTGACCGTATGAAGGGACACCTGACAGTCGCCCAGTGGCTGGCGCGATCGGTTCGCAACCTCGAGATGTCCCACGTGTTCCTCGTGCCGACCGTTCTGAGCCGGACTCTCGTGGAGCTCGAGAGCCTCGCCGTGCGTCGCGTGGTGACGCACGGCGAGAAGGCCGCCGTCTACATGGCGGACGGGTTCGCGCGGGCGTCGAGGAAGCCGACTCTCGCCATGGCCCAAGCCGTCGGCGCCATGTACATGGCGGCCGGGCTCCAGGACCCTTACCTGGCCGGGTCCCCGCTGATCGCGATTGCGGGAGGGCCATCGCCGTCGTCCATGGCACGCCGGCAGTACTAGCAGGTGGAATACGCGGCCGCGTTCCTGGCCGTGACCAAGGAATCGATACGGGTGTCGACATCCGCCAACCTCCCCGATGCGTTCAGCCGCGCGGTCGTGACGGCGGTCTCGGGCCATCCCGGACCCACGCATCTCCAGCTTCCAGGGCATGAGGGGGAGGTGCTCGAGGACGAGGAGGTGGGAGGGATTCCTCCTCTCGACGGTCGATACGCGTCCGTTCCTTTGTATCGCCCTGCCGCCGAGCCCGCGGCCGTGCGGACGGCGGCACAGGCGCTCGCACGCGCCGCCCGTCCGGTCATCGTCGCCGGGGGAGGGGTGCGCTGGTCCGGCGCAGAGGCTGGGCGGGTTCCAGTTAACGTCGCAACACTGACGGTGACGCGGGGAGTGTAGCCAGCCCGGTCGAGGATCTGCCGGTCGCGCGCTGGCAACGAGGAGCGCCGCGGGCCGACCGCAGCGATCCCCGATCGTGTCGGGTGCCTTTATTCGGTCGTCAGGCCGCGACCTCGTATTCGTGGATCAAGCCGCCCAGCCGATCAT
>JAJYMP010000197.1 GCA_021786915.1 Chloroflexota bacterium | reverse complement strand
AGCGGCCCGCCTCGGCGGCTGCCACGAGGTGATCAGTCTCGCGGCGGCCGAGGACCGACGTGGACGCGCCAGGTCATGCCCAGGGGACCGAAGTCCTCATCGAACCCGCCGTCCCGCTGCTGCTCCTCGCCTCGTCGCCATCTGCGTCACCGATCGCCATCTCGGCCGTCCTTCCAGCCGGCCGCGAGATCGCCCAGCCGACGTACCTCCTGGTCGACGAGGATCCGTGCCATACCCGTTACACCGGAGCGCGTCTGGCAGGCGCTCCAGGCGCAGCCGTGACTCCTGCCGACCTTGTCGAGCGATTGAGCTGGCCGCACGGAGCCCAGCGTCAGGCCAAGATGCGCCGCATCGGTACGCCTGCGTCCTTGCATACGGTCGTGAACTCGATCGACTCGCCGACAGCGACGACCGCCTCGGCCCTGGCGATGACTTCGTAGCCAAGCCGCGGGAACCAGTCGATCGCGGTCTCCGTGAGCAGGTAGAGCTCCGTGATCCCGTCGTCGCGCGCAAGCTGCTCCGCGGCGGCCACGATGTCCCGCCCGAGGCCCATGCCGCGCCGGTCCGGCTCCACGACCACGGACCGCAGCAGCCCCGCGTCGCCATGGCGCTCGATCGCGGCTGCAGCGACGACCTCGTCGCCGTCACGGGCCACGACGCCCAGCGAGAATGCCTCCGCGGCGCCCGCGAGCGGGAGGCCGGCCTCCGCCAGGAGGCTTTCGACCCCCGGCACGTCAGACGGAGTCGCCCGCCCAACACGCATCAGCAGCACCCGCCTCCACCACAACAGCCCGTGCCCGCCATCTGCAGCGACGGGAGCTCGATCAGGCGCGCGGTGCCAGGAGGCTTCGTCGCCTTCACGATCGCGCTGACCATGCCGTCCGCCACGTCGTGCGTGCGCGTGAGGGTCACGTCTGTGAGGCCGACGGCCTCAAGCCCGGCGCGGAACTCGGAGAACGACAGTGCCCCGGCGATGCAGCCGGTGTACGAGCCGCGCTCCGCCCGCTCCTCGGTGGTCAGACGATCCTCGGCGACGATGTCGGTAACGCCCATGCGCCCGCCCGGCTTGAGCACGCGAGCGATCTCGCGGAAGACGGCCGGCTTGTCGGCCGCCAGGTTGATGACGCAGTTGCTGATGACGACATCCACGGACTCGGCAGGGAGCGGGATGGACTCGATCGTGCCGCGGACGAGCTCCACGTTCGTCGCCCCCGCCTCGGCGATGTTTCGCTGCGCGAGCGCGAGCATCTCGTCGGTCATGTCGAGGCCGATGGCCCGCCCGGTGGGCCCGACGCGCTTCGCGGAGAGGAGAACGTCGATGCCGCCCCCGGACCCGAGGTCCAACACCCGCTCGCCTTCATGGAGCTCAGCGACGGCAATCGGATTGCCGCAGCCGAGCGAGGCGAGGACGGCCGCATCCGGCAGCTCCGACTGCTCCAGCGCCGAGTAGAGCCCGGCTCCGAAGGCCTGAAGCTCGTTGGAACAGCAGCTGCCGGTGCCAGCCTGGACGGCCGCGGCGGCGTATCGGGCCCGGACCTCGTCGTGGATCGCGTCGGTGGTCATCAGTCGTCCTTCATCAAGAGTGTGGAGTCGAGGCACCGAGCGCACGACGTCGTCGAGGTGGGTGACAGGGTGCGAATCGCGACCCTGACACTGCCACCGTATTGATACTTGTCAAGATCGATAGTTGTCAATACCATCCGAAACATGAGGCGGCTCACAGATCCCGATGCCCTGCTGCTCCAGGGCGTTGCGGATCCCACCAGGCTCTCGATCCTGCGCGAGCTTGCGGGGGGCAACGAGATCTGCGCGTGCGACTTGACCGCATGCTGCGACGTTGCGCAGCCGACTGTCAGCCACCACCTCAAGGCTTGTGCGTCAAGGACGGTTGGTAAGTCCCGGGCTCGCTGAAGTGCGCTGTTCAGGCCAGGCCGCCGAAGTGCAGCGCCACGTCCCGAACAGGGCGTCGAAGTCGGCCGGGTCGAGCAGGTCGTGCGCAACGACCGCCTCGATCGTGCGCGCGAGGCCCTCGAAGAACGTATCCGACAGCATCGTCGCCTCGTCCGGGTAGCAGCCACCGGGGGTCGGAATGTCTCCCACCCCGCTCACCGCCTCGCGGGCCACGGCGTCGCGCCCGGCCGCCCAGGTCGCCTCCCGGCAGCGCCGCAGCGCGGCCTCAGCGACCGGCGACCACGACACGGCCCTCGCGTAGCCCTCGTCCCAGCCGTGGCTCCGGCAGCGGCCCACGAACGAGGCGACCCATCCGGGGTCGGGATGGGGTGCCGCCGGGCCGAGCACCGGCTCCGCCGGGCGCGGGCCGGGGGCCTCCATCACCTCGTGCCAGACGCGCGCGAGGATGGTCGTGGAGGCGGGCTCGATCCAGTCGGCGGTGAAGCGCCCGATCGCGGCGTCCGTCGCCGCGTGGCAGGCGTGGTTCAGGAGGTCGGCGCGCCACTCCCCGGACGCGGACGCCCGCTTCCAGGTCACGCCCCAGGCGTCGTCCTGGATGGTGTTGGGGTTGTGCGCGAACAGGGCTGAGAATGCTGCGCCCCGCGCGGCCTGGTAGTCGGGGTCCCGCCGGGCCCGGTTCCAACCATCGCCGAGTGCGAGCACCTCGCCACGGGTGAGAGCGGGGCGGCGAAGGGCGGACATCAGTGCCAGAAGACGTTGCCCGTCCCGGGACCATGCCGGCCAGTTGATGTCAGTCATCAGCCCGATCGTCCGCCGCGAGCCTCCGCGCCGCAATGGCCCACTCGACTTACCAACCGTCCTTGACGCACAAGCCTCAAGGTGCTGCGCGAGGCCGGCTGGGTCACCTCGGAGCGCCGGGCGTCTTGGGTCTACTACCGGGTTCGGCCCGAGGCGGTCGAGCGGCTCCGGCAGCTTGCCGGTGAGCTGTCGCCCGTGCTCGGGGCACCGCCCCCTCGAACGCTTCCTGTGGTCCAGCCCGTCGCCTGAGACTCGGTCCGGCTCGGGCTGCCCGACTGGGCAGTTGAGCGCCTTCAACCGGTCGTGCCGAATGCAGGCACAGGACAGCGGCCCGATGTGCGCCGCCGAGCACCAAGGCCGGCTATCGCACAACGGCACACGCCGACGACGATCTCCTCCTGCGGGTGAACATCCCGCTTCCGCGCGGTCGTCGCATACGCTTCCGAAGAGGTTGGGGCGCGTCGGGCCCAGACGATCTCGAAGATCGTCTGGGCACTCTCGTGGCGAGAGGACGCCGGGGCGTGGCAGGACGTCCGCGTCGCGCTCGGCTCGGTTGCCCCGATCCCAGTCCGCGTGCCACGCACGCAGGCGGTGCTCGAGGGCGCGTTCCCAACGCCCGAGGTCGCCGAACGGGCAGCCTTGGCCGTCGCGACCGAGATCAGACCGATTGACGACATCCGCTCGATCGCAGCCTATCGACGGGTGGTCAGGGGCGGATCCTGCGTCGGCTCGTCCTCGACGCGGCGGAGGGTTGATCGGGGCGTCTGCCCGACGTCGGTGATGTCGCTCCGCGACGACCTCCGCCAGGATCGCGAGGGCGATCTTGGGGCGGCGCTTCCACCCGCGAGAAACCCTTGTGCAGCTCCTGACGAACGCATGCCGTTCAGCCCCCGATTCTGAGCCGTCCGTCAAACGAATGTTTCACAAACCATCGTTAGAATATCAGCGATGGACCTCGGTCTCCGGCGTAACACCGAACCCCCGATGCCGCGCGAGTCGCTCGCGGCGCTCCAGACCGTCGCCGAACCAAGACGGGCGCGGCGCGCGTCGACGAGCATGAGCTCGGGCGGCATCGGTGCGTCGCCCAATCGTGTCGGAGGACAGCAGCGCGTCACCGGCGAGCAGCAGTACCTCGCCGACATCCGGCTGCAGGACGTCCTGCACGTCAAGCTCGTCACGCTCGATTGCGCGCGTGCGCGCTTGATCTCGATCGACACGATCGCCGCGCTGCGAGTTCCCGGCGTCCGGCTTGTGATGACCGCCGCGGACCTCCCCCAGCCCGTTCCGCGCTTCGGGCCGCAGTTCGAGGATCGTCCCGTCCTCGCGGTCGAAGAGACGAAGTACCACGGCGAGCCCATCGCGGCCGTGGCAGCCGAAACGAAGGAGGCGGCCGAGGACGCGGCCCGCCTGGTACGCGTCGACTACGGGGAGCTGCCTGCCGTCTTCACGGTCGCGGCAGCGCTTGACCCTTCGGCCCCGCTCGTGCAGGACCCGGCCCTCCGACAGAGCGACCCGCTTGCCGCCACGAACATCCTGCGAGAGCACCGTTTCGGGTGGGGCGACGTCGACGCCGCCGCGCGGATCGCGGACATGGTCGTCGAGAACGACTACGCGTTCCCGATGGTGACCCACTTCGCCATCGAGCCGCACGGCTTCATGGCGGCGCCCGACGGCGACGGGATCGTCGTATGGAGCACGATCCAGCACCCGAACTGGCTCCAGAAGATCCTGGCCAAGCTGCTGGATCTGCCGCTCGCGAAGGTCCGGGTCCTCGCTCCGGACCCAGGCGGGGGCTTCGGCGGCAAGCAGCACGTCAAGTACGAACCGCTCGTCGCGCTCATGGCGCTCCGCACCGGACGGCCCGTCCGCCTCGTCCTCACGCTTGGGGAGACCTTCCAGGCAGTGCGGCGGAACTCGGCCGAGGTTCACGTCCGAACCGGCTTCTGCTCCGATGGCACGATCGTCTTCCGCGACATCGAGGCGAACTACCTGCTCGGCGCGTACGCGGACATCGCCGACCGCACCGTGACCAAGGGCAGCTACGCGTCCTGCGGCCCGTACCGCGTCCCGGCGGCACGGATCGTGGCCCGCAGCGTCCTCTCGCACACGGTGCCGTCGACGGCGATGCGCGGGTTTGGGAATCCGCAGCCCATCTGGGCGGTCGAGTCGAACATGGACGACGCCGCGCACGCCCTCGGCGTCGATCCGCTCGAGCTCCGGCTCCGCAACCTCGCCCGGAGGGGCGAGCCGTTCATCCCCGGCGACACGCCCGCGGACGGTGACTGGGAGCAGACCGTCTGCAAGGCGGCCGATCTGATCGGCTGGGGAACGCCGCTCCCGCCCGGTCGGGGTCGCGGGATCGCGGTGGGGATGAAGGCGGGGCCGACAACCGGGCTCTCGTACTCGACGGTCCGGCTCCTCGCCGACGGCAGCCTCGTCGTCTATGCCGGCACGTCCGACATGGGCCAGGGAGCGCGGACGGTCTTCGCCCAGATCGCCGCCGACGAGCTCGGCGCCCCCCTCGACTGGGTGACGGTGGTCATGGGCGACACGGCGGTCGTGCCGTACGACCAGCAGACCTCGGCGAGCCGATCGACCGTGCTCATGGGCAACGCGGTCCTGCGCGCGTGCCGGGATGTCCAGGCCAAGCTGGGAGCGATGGCCAGTCGCCTCCATGACGCACCCGCGGACACGATCGTCGTCGAGCGCGGCGTCGTCCGCCTGCCCGACCGCGAGATCCCCGTGACCGAGGTCCTGAAGGCGGGGCTAGGCCGCCTCGGCGGCGAGATCATCGGCAACGGCGAGATGCGCAAGGATGCCGAGCCGGGCCATCCACTCGGCGGGACGGCAGCGTTCTACGAGTTCAACTGCACCGCGATCGAGGCCGCGGTCGACGAGGAGACGGGCGACGTGACGATCGTCCGCCACGTGACGGTGTCCGACGTCGGCAAGGCGATCAACCCGCTCCAGGTCCAGGCGCAGGACGAGGGCGCGGCGATCCAGGGCCTCGGCCACACGCTCATGGAGCACTACATCTTCGACGAGGCAGGGCGGATCCGGAACCTGGGCGCGATCGACTACCGGATCCCGACGAGCATGGACCTGCCGCTCGAGATGGTGAGCGCGACGGTCGAAAACGAGGATGGCCCCGGCCCGTACGGCTCGAAGGGCATGAGCGAGGGCGCCCTGCTGTGCGTCGCACCCGCCGTCGCCGCCGCGGTCCGCGACGCCACCGGCGTTGCGATCCGTGACCTGCCGCTGACCCCCGAACGCGTCTGGCGAGCGATC
>JAJYMP010000282.1 GCA_021786915.1 Chloroflexota bacterium | reverse complement strand
CGTGGGCAAGCAGCGCGGCGACGTCGGCGGGTGACCGCCGGAGCCCGCCGGGCAGCCGCGTCAGGACCGAGTAGGTCTCGAACCACGCATGGCCCGCGAGGCCCAGACGGCGGCCGCGGACGGCATCGAGGGTCACGGCATGCGCCTCATGGTCCTCGACGACGAGGGCGACCGCCGCGCTCGTATCGAGGAGCAGGACCTCGGCGCGGTCAGCGTCCATGCCGGTCGGCGTCGATCAGCTCTCGCACGGCCGCAGCGGTCAGTGGCGTGCCGGAGGCCGGGATGAGGAGCAGGCCGCCGTCCTCGCGCAGGCCGCTGCCGCCGACCGGCTCGATCCGGATCGCGGCCCCGTCGAGCTCGAGCTCCACCTCGCCGCCGCCAGCGAGCCCGATCCGGTCGCGGAGCAGGCGCGGGATGACGAGGCGTCCTGCCTTGTCAATGGTCGTCTTCATGGCACTTATGATACCAATGCCGTGGCACCGCTGTTTGTTGGCGGGGAGTACACCGGGTCGTACCCACTGGACTCGCCGGTTCGCATGGCGGACGGCCACGGTTGCGGCTGGCAGCGGGCCCGCCAGCACCCGGCGGCAACAACAACAGCCGGACCGCAAGGGTCCGGCTTCGACGTGTCTCGAAATGGTCGGGGCGAGAGGAGGCACGCCTCCGCGACCGACCTGAATGTCCCGCCCCTTCCGCTCGGAATCCACCTCGTTGGCGCCGAGGGGTGGCTCCGACAGGCGACGGCGTGAGACCCACGGCGGCGATGTGCGGGACACCCGCCGAGCGTCGGCTATTCGCGGATCCGACGAGGCAGCTGTGCTCCATGGTCGTCCCCGAGGCGGCGGACGGCCTCGTAGTCACGCTCGCTGAAGACGGTCATCCAGGGCTTGCGCAGACCGGTGATGACGGCAATCGCGGGGCGGGCGAGGCCACGCCGGGCAAGCTCGTCGGGTGTGCCGTTCTCGAGGATGCAGAACAGTCGGAACTGCTCACGGCGCGGGCCCTGCGCTCGAACCTCGTAGTAGCCTCCCATCGCCCGCCGCCTGAGTAGCGGGGCGGCGGCGCCTCGGCGACGTCGTCGAGCACCGCCAGAAGCTGGGCCGTCACCTTGACGGGACAGCCGTCGAGGAATTCGTCGGACGGACATCGGCCGTCGGCCGTCCGGTAGTAGATGACGTCCCATGCCTCGCCGACGGGCGAGGGAGCTACGCGCGGACCGCTCTGGAGTCTCGACGACGAGCGCGTGTCGGCGCGCTCCGCGGGACGATCTGGATCTCGGCGTCGAGGGCCGCCGCCAAGGCGGCGACCGTTCGAAGCTCGGGGTTGACCTGGGCGGTGAAGAGCCTCCGAACGACTGCGTCGTTGCGCCCAATCTCCCGTGCTAGCTCGGCCTTCGAGAAGCCCGCCTCCACCCGGAGCTCGTCCAGGCGCTCCATGATCGCGTTCACCTGGGCCAGCTCTCGGCGCGTACGCTCGTACTCGGCCTTGAACTCCGGGTTCTCGAGCCGCTGGGCGGTCTTTCGCCTGTGATACGTCGTGTCCAGCACGTGCCATTAAGCCTCCGTGGCGGGTTACACGGACACCGTAGCATAGGTGCTACGTTCCGTCAACGAGGCCGCCACGACCTGGGGAGGACACTGCAGCCCGAGGCCTCCCGATGCTGCCGTGCTCCGTTCGGGGCGAGCGCCGAACGCTTCGGTTCCCGCCCACGTGTCGTCTGGGGCCGATCTACTTTCCTTGCTTGTTGTACGGAGGCTGGGTGCGCTTGATCACCCGAGCTTCCTTGGCGCGGGCGTCCTTGATGTTCGGCATCTGCTCGATCTGAACCTTCGTGCCGGGAATCGGGTTCGTTCCGCTCGGGAGGTGCTCGCGCAGACGCTCCTGGACCCGGCCGCGCTTCGCCGTGCCGGTGTAGTTGTTCCGGCCGCCGTCTGTCTTGATCCTGTAGATGACGGGCTTGTCGTTCGACAGCTCGCCGATGCCTGCGTCGGTGAACGGCACCGTCCTCTTCGCCATCTAGTTCCGCGCCTTTCAGGGTTGGGTTGCGAACGCACGAGCGCCCGCTCGATCGATATTCTGCGCGCGGGCTGCGTCACCTAGCCTGTCACGCACTGCGGCGGTTGAGCATCGCGCCACCTCGCTGGGCGTGCGGGACGGCACTCGCCGCGCCCTGCGGCTCGCCGGGCGTGGCCGCGAGTTTGGGACCATGTCAGGCTCGAGCGGCCCGCGCCCGAAGATACCGCTGCTGTGCGAGGTTGCCCGTGCGCATCGCCGCGGCCTCGTAGGCCTCGCGGGCGGCGCTCGCTCGACCGAGGATCTCGAGTAGATGCGCTCGCACCGCGAAGAGTCGGTAGTCCTCGGCCTCGCCCTTGAGCCTGGCTAACGATTTGGTCACAGGGTCAAGCGTGTGGGACGGAGCGAACCTGAAACCGCTCCGGGCATCCCAGGCCCAAAGTCGCACCACCGACCTGCGCGTCCGCGTGCGGGCTGGCACCGAAGGTGTCGTCAGCGACGATCGCCTCGACGGTCCGAGTTCGAAATAGAACAAATGGTCGGGGCGAGAGGGCTAGCGCCGCCCTAACTCAGCGATCCGTCCGGTTCCTCATGATCAACCGGACGCCGCGGCAGACCGCGGTGGAGCGCAGCGCATGAGCCCCGCCTCCACCCTTTCCGCGCTCACCATCGACCACGTCCCCCTCGACCGCCTCCATCCGGACCCCGCGAACCCGCGGCGCATCGGCGAGGAGGAGCTCGACGCCCTGGAGCGGACTCTCCGGCAGTTCGGCTTCGTGCAGCCCGTGGTGGCCCGCCGCGATGACGGAAGCGTGATCGGCGGTTACCAGCGTCTCGTCGCCGCCCGACGGCGCGGGTTGACCTTCGACGAGCCGCAGGTGACCTCGTGAGCGCGATGCCAGCCCCCACGCTCGAACGGATCACCTTCCGCACCAGCCGGCTGCTCGACTTCTGTTCCCGCAAGGAGCTGATCGCCCAGACCGGGCACCCCGAGACGGACTGGCCCCTGGTCGCGCTGAAGGAGCTCGTCGACAACGCCCTCGACGCGTGCGAGGACGCGGGGATCGCCCCGGTCGTCAAGGTCACGGTCGACGAGGACGAGATCGCGGTCGCGGACAATGGCCCCGGGCTGCCGGCGGAGACCCTCGACGGGGTGCTCGACTTCTCGGTGCGGGTCTCCAGTCGCGAGGCGTACGTGGCCTCCGACCGCGGCGCCCAGGGCAACGCGTTGAAGACGATCGTCGCCATGCCCTTCGTCCTCGATGGCAGTGAAGGCACGGTGGAGATCGCCGCGCATGGGCAGCGCCACACCATCACCTTGACCGTCGACCGGATCCGCCAGGCGCCGGTGATCGCGCGCAGTGTGGCGCCCTCCGGCGTGACGGCGGGCACCCTGGTGCGGCTCCACTGGCCCGTTTCAGCTAGCTCAATCCTCGCCGACAGCAGGGACCACTTCTTACAAATCGCCGCCGCCTACACCGTCCTCAACCCCCACCTGACGCTGGTGATCAGCTGGTTCGGGGAGCGTCGCGAGATCGCGGCCACGGCGCCCGACTGGGCCAAGTGGCGCCCCTCCAACCCCACCTCGGCGCACTGGTACCGGGTCGAGCACCTGGAGCGCCTGGTGGCGGCCTACCTCGCCCACGACGCGGACTGCGGCCGGGAGCGCACGGTCCATGAGCTGGTGGCCGAGTTCCGGGGCCTCTCGGGCAGCGCCAAGCAGAAGGCCATCGCCGCGGCGGCGGGTCTGCCGCGGGCGCGCCTCAGCGAGCTCTGGGACGGCGGACCGGAGGCGATCGGGCGCCTCCTCGCGGCGATGCAGGCCGCGTCGCGGCCGGTCCGGCCGGCGCAGCTCGGGGTGATCGGCCGCGAGCACCTGGCCCAGCGACTCGCGGGGATGGGCGCCGTCATGGAGTCGTTCGAGTACCGCAAGGCCGCGGGCATCACGGACGGCGTGCCCTGGCTCGTCGAGACCGCCTTCGGGTGGGTGGGTGACGACTCGACCGCGGGCCGCCAGCTGATCACCGGCGTCAACTGGTCACCGGGGATCGTCAACCCCTTCCGCGCGCTGGGCCGCTACGGGCAGAGCCTCGACGCGCTCCTGGAGCAGCAGCGGGCCGGACGCCGCGAACCGATCGTCCTCGTCCTGCACCTGGCCTGCCCGCGCGTCGAATACACCGACCGCGGCAAGTCGGCGGTGGTGATCGGAGGCTCCGGTGGAGCTTGACGTCGCGCTCAGCAACCTCGTCACCGGCGTCACCAAGAAGTGGGCCAGGCAGCGCAAGCGTGAGGAACGCAGCCGACAGGCGGCGTCCAACCGCGCGTACGTCTTCCGGCACCGCCGCGCCACGCTCAAGGACGCGGCCTATGAGGTCATAGAGCAGGCCTACCGGAAGGCGTCGGGGGACGGCCGCTACCCGGCCAACGCCCGCCAGATCATGTACGCGGCCCGCGGGTACATCCAGGAGCGGACGGGCGAACGGCTCGTGGACAACTATTTCACCCAGACCCTGCTGCCCGCCTACATGGAGGATCACCGCGTCAGCTGGGACGTCGTCTTCGACGCCCGCGGTCACTTCACCGAGCCCCACACCGGCGCCGGCGTCCCGCTCGGGACGCTGGCGGTGCGCCGCTACCTGCAGGGTGCGGCGCACGATGAGCCGTCCGAGCCGGGTATCGAGGAGCTCCGCTCGACCTTCCCCACGAAGGGGCCCGTCAACCGATACGGGGCGGTGCTCTTCATCGAGAAGGAGGGCTTCGACCAGATCCTGGCGGCCGCCCACATCGCCGAGCGCTTCGACCTGGCGGTCATGTCCACCAAGGGCATGTCGGTCATCGCCAGCCGCCTCCTGATCGACCGCCTCGGCGTACCGGTGTTCGTGCTGCACGACTTCGATCAGGCCGGCTTCTCGATCCTGGGCACCCTGCGCCGCTCCACGCGCCGCTACTCCTTCTCGGGCCAGGTCAAGGTGATCGACCTCGGCCTGACCCTGCAGGACATCGAGCAGTACGGGCTCGAGCCCGAGGCGCAACGCCTGACGCAGGACCCGTCCACGCTACGCCGGAACGGCGCCTCCGCGGCCGACATCGCCTTCCTGCAGGGCGGCCAGCGGGTCGAACTCAACATGCTCTCCAGCGACGAGCTCGTCGAGTTGATCGAGACCAAGCTCGCGGCGGCGGGCGTTGGGAAGGTGATCCCGGACCCGGCACTGCTTGCCAGCGCGTACCGCCGCGCCACCCAGGTGGCGCTCTTGAACCGGGCCATCGATGCGGCCGCCGAAGCGGCAAGCACGACCGCCGCGGCGGTCGAACTGCCCGAGGATCTGGCGGCACAGGTGCAGGACCACCTCCAGCAGCACCCGCAGGCTCCCTGGGACGCTGCCGTCGCCGAGCTGGCCGACCGCGCGCTCGACGACGAGCACGGGAGTGCGCCATGACCGGCTCGTCGGACCTCGCGCGGACCATCGACCACGTCGCCATCGACCTAACCGGTACAAGCGCCACCACGCCGCGATCGGGGCATGCGTGGGATGAGACAGCACCCCCGCCGGCAGCGAACGCCCCAGCGCCCGCTGTCAGGTGGCTGGAACGGACGCCCGTGCCTCTACGCCCGAAGTCCCGCGTACGCGCCATGCGGTCTCCCTCGCCGGCGCAGCTCTCGCTGCTCGGGCCGCTCGTGCCTGGATCAGTCCCGGATCCGCTCGGGAGTCGATCGGAGGGCCACGCCGGTGGATCCCCGCAGCCTGCCGGGCACGCTGACCCGCGATCCACGGGTAACCGTGGCTTGGAGTCGCCGCCGCTCGCCGCCCTCGACCCCATCACCGATGCCGGGCAGCCGGTCCCTGCGCGCCGACTTCCACCGCACCAACTCGCTCCGGGTCACCATGTCCCGAGCGGCTCCCCCCTCGTGGCGGCACTCGCCGGCGCCATCCTGGAGGCGCACGCGAAACAGAGTGGATTGTGGGGCGCCACCCACGGTAAGGTGCCC
>JAJYMP010000506.1 GCA_021786915.1 Chloroflexota bacterium | reverse complement strand
CTGCCCGTCGTCGCCGTGTCCGTGAAGAGCATCGGCAGATGGAGCTGCCAGAGCACCACGGCGAGGACGCCCACGACCGCCGCCGCGGTCGCGAGCTTCGGAGCCTGCCGGGCGAGCCACCCGCTCCTCGGACGCATCGGCGCGGCTTCGGCCTCCCGTCGCTCTCCGGGCTGCCACCACCCCGGCGGCTCCGCGTCCGGTGGCCCCGGCCCCGGCGGCTCCGCGCCCGGCGGCTCCGGCCCCGGCGGCAAATCTCTGGGGCGCTCCGCTGCCACCGACCGCTCGGCCTTCGGGCTCAGTGGGCGAGACCGCCCGAGGTGGCGACGAGGGCGAGCACGGCGACCAAGTTGAACGACGCGTGCGCGACCATGTTCATCCCGAGCCGGCCGGTCTTGTAGCTCACCGCCGCGAGCGCCATCCCGAAGACGGCGAGCCCGGCGAACTGGTACAGCTCCCAGTGGGCGAGGCCGAACAGGATGCCGTCGACCACGACGGCACCGACGACCGCCACCGCTCGCCGACGGGTCGGCTCTGCCGTCGCGGGGGCGAAGAGCCTCGCCAGAGCCTTCAACGCGACTCCGCGGAACAAGATCTCCTCGAAGAACGGCGCGCCGCACACGATGAGGATCGCGATGACGAGGTACCCCCACCCGTGCGCGGCACCGACGAGCTTCTGAGTCGGTGCTGTGAAGTGCTTCAACTGCGGCAGGAAGGGCGCGTACAGCGCGTCGAGCACCAGCTGCCCGCCGATGCCGATCGGGATTCCGGCGAGGTCGACGAGCCGGAACCGCACACCCAGGTCGCGAAGGAACCTGCCGGTTCCCCGGGCCTTGCTCGCGACCCACGGGCCGAGGAAGAACCCCACCCACAGGCCGACGAGCGACGTGCCGACGTACCACTCGGGCGGCGAGGCCATGGAGGCGAACTTGCCGAGCTGGCCGCTCTCTCCGGCCGCGGCGGCAGCGACGGCGACGAAGATCGAGCCGACGACCTCTCCGAGGGCGAACCCGGCGAAGCCCATGACCAGCCAGAAACCGGCAATTCGCTTGGTCGCCGGGGGCGTCCCGGGCCTGTCGAAGAAGCGCTGCCCGTCGCCCGAAGGAGGGGGGACGGGCCGGCCGCTCCCAGAGGGCACGCGCTCTTCGTGCTCGTCGCGGAAATGGAGCGCACCGTAGGGCGGAAAAGACTGCTCGCCGGGCTCCCGGTTGGGAGCCGGCGGCGGGTAGGCGGGAGGCGGGTAGGCGGGAGGCCCGACCGGCGCCTTGCGCGCGTCGCTCGCTCCCTCATCGCCAGCGGGCGACATAGGCGTCGCGCCCGGACCAGCCGAGCCGTGCTCGGTCTCGCCGTGGCGCGCCATCGAGCCACGTTATCCCCGCACCCGATCGCCGCGGCCTCGCGCCGCAGAGCGCCCCACCCTGGCGCGCCCCGCCGCTTCGGCCCCCGGTCACCGACGGAGGCAACGGCCGAATAGCATGGCCCGGTGAGCCAGCAGCGGCCTGACAACGTGCCTCCGCGCTCCGGCCAAGGGCCGGACCAGAGCTGGCGTTGGATCTGGGGCGTCCTCATCCTCGCGGTCCTCGCGGTGCTGATCGTTCCCTCGCTCCTGCCACACAGCTCGGCGAAGTCCATGACGTACTCCCAATACCGCAGCGACGTCCAGGCGAAGATCGTCAAGACCGCCACAATCGACAACACAACCGGCGTCATCACCGGCAAGCTCGCCGACGGGCAGTCCTACTCGGTCACCGGCCCGCACCCGGCCAGCCAGGCGACAGTCGCCCTGATGCGCAAGGACGGGGTGTCGGTCGACTACTCGAACCCTCCCTCGAACATCCTGGGGGACCTGCTCCCCTACATCCTGTTCGTCGGCATCGCGGTCGTGCTGATGCTGTTCATCACCCGTCAGGCGCGCGGTCAGATGTCGGGCATCATGTCCATCGGGAGGTCCAGGGCGCGGCTCTTCAGCAGCGACCGTCCGACCACGACGTTCCACGACGTGGCGGGCTACAACGGCGTCAAGCAGGAGATCAGCGAGGTCGTCGACTTCCTGCGCACCCCGGCGCGCTTTCGTGACATCGGGGCGAAGATCCCCAAGGGCGTCCTTCTGGTGGGACCGCCCGGGACCGGCAAGACCCTTCTCGCCCGTGCGGTTGCCGGCGAGGCGGGGGTGCCGTTCCTCTCGGTCAGCGGCTCGGACTTCATGGAGATGTTCGTGGGCGTCGGCGCGAGCCGCGTGCGCGACCTGTTCCAGACGGCGCGCAAGCAGGCGCCCGCCATCATCTTCGTCGACGAGATCGACTCGATCGGCCGCAAGCGCGGAGCCGGCCTCGGCGGCGGGCACGACGAGCGCGAGCAGACGTTGAACCAGATGCTGAGCGAGATGGACGGGTTCGACCCGGCCGAAGGCGTCGTCATCATCGCGGCCACCAACCGCCCGGACATCCTCGATCCCGCGCTGCTGAGGCCCGGACGCTTCGACCGTCAGATCGTCGTCCCCCTCCCCGATCTCGAGGAGCGTTTGCCGATCCTCCAGGTGCACTGCCGCGGGAAGCGGATCGGGCCGGACGTGGACCTCGACCTCGTGGCCCGCGGCACGCCGGGAATGAGCGGCGCCGACCTGGCGAACCTGGTGAACGAGGCCGCGTTGCACGCCGTGCGACGAGGCAGCCCGACGATCGAGATGATCGACTTCGAGTCCGCGCGTGATCGCGTGCTCATGGGGCAACGTCGAGAGAGCCTCGTGCTCTCCGATGAGGAAAAGGAACGCGTGGCGTACCACGAAGGGGGTCATGCGGTGCTCGCGTACGTCTTGGAGCACGCGGATCCCGTGCACAAGGTGACGATCCTCCCGACCGGCATGGCGCTCGGCGTCACGATGCAGCTCCCCGTCGAAGAACGCCACATCCACCCGCGGGCCGACATCGAGGACTCCCTGTGCGTACGGATGGGCGGTCGGGTCGCGGAGATGCTCGTCTACGGCGATCTGTCGACCGGCGCGGCGAACGACCTCGTGGGCAATACCGAGCTCGCACGCAAGATGGTGCGCGAGTGGGGCATGAGCGAAGAGATCGGCCCGATGGCCTGGGGCTCGCAGGGACAGGTCTTCCTCGGCGAGGACCTCATGCACACCCGCGACTACTCCGAGGACACGAGCCGGGTCATCGACGACGAGGTCGAGAGGATCCTGCGCACCCAAGAAGAGCGCGCGATGGAGCTGCTCACCCGTCACCGGGGCGGTCTCGACAAGGTCGCCCATGCCCTCCTCGAGCAGGAGAGCATCGACGGAGCCGAGGTGGGCCGCCTCGTCGACGAGGCATACGGAGGTCCTGTCCACACCCAGGGGCGCAAGGCCCAGACGGTGCAGTTCGACGTGAGCCAGACGAACGGCGTCAAGGCCAACGGCGCGGACCGGTCGAACGGGCACGAGCCCGCGTCGCTGCCCGCGGGCGGGACGGACTCGCAGAGGGCGTCGGCGCTCGGCAGGATCCCGGCGCCTGCTCCCGCCGCGCCGCAGCCGCCACTCGCCGGATGGGCGCCGCCGTGGCCCCAGCCCCCCGGCGGCGGACCGCCGCCTCCCCAGGCTCCGCCTGCAAAGGCGCCGCCTTCCTCAAGCCCGGGGGGTGAGGGACCTCCACCTCCCGACGGCCGGTCCCCATCGGGCGGTTAGCCAGCGGCTGAGACCGAGCGAGCCCTCGGCGGGCCCGGGCCCGGCCCCAGCCTCCGCCGCGAGAGCCGGGGTCAGCCCAGCGGTATCGCAGGGATCGCCACGACCCCGCTGGTGCCTGCAGGCGAAGCATCCCCCACGACGGCGAGCGGGCCGTCGGCCTGGACGAACGCCGGGCCGCTCGGCGCCGCCAACCTGGCGGTCCCGAGCGCCGGCACCTCGACGGCATGGGAGGAACGGCTCGCCCCCAGCCACGACGCGACCTCGACGCGCAGCGCCCGCCGTCCCGGGTTCTCGAGCACCAGCGTCGGCGGCGAGACGCCGGCGGACTTCGTCGGCGACGCGGCGGCGGCCTTCGTCGGTGCCGCTCGCGCCGCGGACGGGCGTCCGCGGGCTGGCACCGCTGCGGGGAGGCTCGCGACCACCCACCTGTGGGAGGCGCTCGTCTGGACGCTGCTGACCGACACGTCCTCCGCCCACCAGGCGGCGGGGCCTCGGGGCGCACCTGCACCGAGCCTCGCGACGACCACGCCGGCTCCGGACGCGTGCACCTGGAGCGAGTAACCCTCCTGGGTCGCGATCCGCAGCTCCCGGCTCGTCGGCAGCGTCCAGAGGCTCTGGGGTCCAAGCACCTCGGTGAAGGGCTCGACCGGGCCAGAAGCCATCCGCACGCCGACGGCGACGTGCTCGCTGCTCGCCGACGGGTTGAGCACCACGAGCTCGGAGGCGCCACCGGTGGCGTCCTCTGCGCTCGGGACCTCCCAGCGCGTGGAAGGCGAAGGGACGCCGAGCGTGAGGGCCACCCCGGCGACGCCGCGGGGGCCGTAGAGCTGGAGCTCGCCGGCGACGACTGCCCCCGAGCGCGCGGCGACTTCGGTCGCGACCGATGCCTGGTCCTGCACGTAGGTGCCGATTGTGACCATGCGCATGGTCCAGGGCGAGACGACGAGCCCCTGGAACGGCGACGGCGCTGCGTAGCCCGAGGAGGTGACGAACGAGAGGTCCACGACCGCGAGGTTCGGCGTCGGGTTCGACAGGGCCACCCGCAACGAACTTCCCTCGGCGGTCGAGCCCGACGCGAAGTACCAACGCGACGAGACCTCGGACGCGCACGGCGCGACGGCGCGCCCGGCGCGTCCGGCGAAGAGCTCGGTCGCCGTCACCGCACCGCCCGACACCTCGATGCGGGCGGCGAGCCAGGCGCCGTCGACGAGCTGGCCCGGAGAGAGGTCCGCCTGCGTATGCGACCCGAGCCGCAGGGCTTCGGAGCGCTGCACCCCGCCTGAGTCCACGACGGCCAGCGTCACCCCCACGGTTCTCGCTGCGGCGTTCACGAGGAGGAGGCGCGTCGCTCCCTCCCTCGCGGCGGGCCCTGGGGCTCCCGGGCAGTACCAGCTCGACGACGCCGATCCCACAGGGGCCGACTCGGCTGCAAGCGCGGCCGGCTGCAGCGTCGTCCGAGGCGCCTGGCGCGCCGCGAGCGTGCCGAGGACGCCGCCGGTCGCGACCGCGGCGCCGAGGAGGCTGAGCGCGCACACGCGCCGGCGCCCGCCTCCCCTTCGGCGCCACGAAGCGAAGGTCACCCTTTCCCCGGCAGGTCTCGTCCGGGAGGCCGCGGCCCCTCGGCGTCCCGCGCAGCGCGGGCGCCGACCAGCTCGGGGACGGCAGACGCGTCCGAAACGGGCCCGCCGTCCCCGCGGAGGCTCGCGTCCGGCCCCGCTTGGACGCCCCCCTGACGGCGCGCACACCACCTCCTGCGGACGCCCACGAGCGGCCGCCACCACCAATCGAGCCAGCGTCGCCGTCCGAGGAGCGCCGCGGCCACCGCCGCCCATGCGCAGAGCTCCAGCGCCGCGCCGAGCGGGTCCAGCACTCCCAAAGAGCCCGCGGCCCGCGGCGCACCCACCGCCGGTGCGCGCGCGGGGGAGGCGAACGCGGTGTTGTCGAAGACCGTGAGCCCGCCGTAGCTCATCGGCACTGTACGCAGGTCCTCCTGACGGGCGAGCGCGGCCATGAGCCCGCTCGGCGCCGGATATGCCGGCATCCCGCCGGATCCCGGTACGTGTGGCGCGAGCGACGTCGCCACCACGACGTAGCGCACCTGTGCGGCTTCGAGCACCCGGCCCAGTTGCACCGTCTCTCCGCGCATCGCCGCGCGGACCCCGCTCGCCAGACGCTGCGCGGGGCCAGCGGACGCAGGTGGCCAGAGGTCGAGGAAGGTCGGTGTGCCGTCGCTCGACGTCGCGTAGGCGAGCCCCGGTCCGATGCTCCAGCCGCCGGAGGGCAGCGCCCGGGGGTCGCCGAGCCAGAGCACGCGGAAGGCGCCGGACGCGCGGCGCGCGGCGGGGAACCCGGCGGCGGACTGGTACCCAGAGGACGGCAGTCCCCA
>JAJYMP010000167.1 GCA_021786915.1 Chloroflexota bacterium | reverse complement strand
CCCGCGCCGCCCAGGGGATCGCGCCCTCGATCGCGATGTCGAGCTTGAACACGGCGGGTCCATAGCGGAAGCGGCGGAGCGCGCGCCGATAGTGCCGGGGCAGGCGGTCGCCCGCCATGGATGCGACCAGCCGTGGCGACGTGTCGAAGAGCGCGAGCCGCGCCGGCCCGAGGTCGCCCGCAGACCGCACCGGGCGGCCGGTCTCGATCACCACGCCCAGCGACCGCAGCTCGCTGCCCAGGGCCCGGGAGATCGCCCCCGCGCCGCCCTCGGGGAACGGCCAGCCGTCGTGGTGCGCGCTGCCCAGCATGACCAGCGCTGCGCCGCCGCTGGCGGCCTCGTTGAGCGGGAGGACCGAGTGGGCGGCGGCCCCGGCCAGCAGCGCGCGCGCCTCCTCGCCCCGGAAGCGGCGCGCGAGGAGTTCGGCGGGCTGGAGTGCGTGGAGCCCGAACCACGCGAGCCGTGCCGTGCGCGGGGGCGGCCAGACCGGGACGTGGAACGGCGCGAGGATGTCTGGGATCAGCGCCCCGAATCGAGCCTGGAGGGGCGAGAACAGCCGCCGATAGCCGTCGCGGTCGCGACCCAGCTGGCGTGCTGTGGCCTCGACGTCGCGGGACACGAGGATGGCCCGGCCGCCGTCGAGCGGATGCGCGAGGGCGTAGGGCGGCTCGATCCACCGGAGGCCGTGCCGATCGAGGCCTGCCGAGGCGAAGAACGGCGACGTGCGGCCGAACGGGTAGATCGCGCTGCACGTGTCGACGACGCAGCCCGGCAGCACCTCGGTCGACGACCGCGCCCCGCCGCCGATCTCGTCGGCCCCCTCGAGGACGCGGACGCTCCTGCCGGCGCGAGCAAGTGTGATCGCCGCGGCGAGCCCGTTGGGGCCCGCGCCGACGACGACTGCGTCAAGCAGGCCCGCTCCGTCGGCGGGCGAGCTCATCGTGGCGGGTCCTCGCGCTCGGGCGGCGCCGCGCGGAGGGTCATCGGCGGGACGAACTCGTCGAGCGGCTCGCGGGACCACCACGCGCCCGTCTCGCGCCACTCTGCCCAGGTCGTGAAGCGGTAGCGGTACAGCACGGCCCGAACATAGCGCGCCGGCCGGTGCGGGAACGGGTTGTGGCGCAGGAGCCGGAGCGTCGGCGGGTCGCCCACGAGGAGCGGGATGAACCGCGCGAGCGTGGCGTCCGGCGCGTCGAGGTCCAGCACGGGCTCCATGGTGCGTTGCGGCCCGGTCGCGCTGCGAACGGCGCGGTTGCGGCGCCTTGCGTTCTGGTGTCGGTTGCCCGCGGAGCGCCCCCCGTCTCACGCGCGCTCCTGGTTGCCGGCCGGTGCCCGCCGCCCGCCGACTCGTCGCAGGCGGCGGGCTGGAGTCAGGCGGCGGTCGCGGCCTCGGCGTCCTCCCGGGTCGCGCGTCGCAGGTAGGGCACGAGCGCACTGCCGACCGCGACGACCACGATGTTGACGAGGAACGCGACGAACCCGATGTACAGCTTCGTGCCGCCGGCGTCGCCGATCGGGAAAGTCGCCAGCGAGCTGCTGAAGCCCCCGACGACCAGCCACCACGTGCCGGTGGCCATCCCGGCGAGCCAGCCGGCCCCGACCGCCCAGGCGTCGAGCCGACGCACGAAGAGGGCCAGGAACACCGCCGGCAGGGTCTGGAGGATCCACACCCCGCCCGCGAGCTGGAGGGTGATCGCGTAGGAGGTCAGGTTGGGGATGAGGATGAACCCCACGGCGCCGACCTTCACCAGGAGCGACACGATCTTGGACACCTGGGTCTCCTCGCGCGGCGTCGCCGCGGGCCGGACGTACTCGACCCACACGTTGCGGCAGAAGAGGTTCGCGGCCGCGATCGACATCACCGACGCCGGCACCAGCGCCCCGATGGCGATCGACGCGAGCGCGAAGCCGGCGAACCACGTCGGGAATGCGAACTGGATCAGCTGTGGGACCGCGCTGTTGGCGCCGTACGGCGGGACCGGCTGGATGCCCGCCGCGATGGCCATGTAGCCGAGCAGCGCGATCAGTCCGAGCAGGAAGGAGTAGGCCGGCAGGAACGCGGCATTGCGCCGGATGACCTGCTGGCTCTTCGACGCGAACGTCCCGGTGATCGCGTGGGGGTACAGGAACAGGGCCAGCGCCGAGCCAAGGGCGAGGGTCGAGTAGCCGGCGAACAGCGATGGCGGCAGCGTCAGCTTGGCCGCGGGGACCTTGGCGAAGATGGCCGGGAAGCCGCCGAGCTTGGCCGGGATCACGACGAGCGCCGCGATCACGGTGATCCAGATCATCGTGTCCTTGACGAGCGCGATGAGCGCTGGCGCACGCAGCCCGCTCACGTACGTGAACACTGCGAGCACGAGGAACGAGATGACGAGCGCGGCCTCGATGTTGATGCCCAGGGCCTGGATGACGACCGCGATGCCGAGGATCTGGAGGGCGATGTAGGGCATCGTCGCGACGATCCCGGTGATCGCCACGAGCAGCGCGAGGCCACGGCTGTCGAAGCGGTCCTTCACGAAGTCGGCGGCCGTCACGTAGCCCCGGTCCCGGGCCAGCTGCCACAGCTTGGGCATCACGAGGAACACCAGGGGGTACACGATGATCGTGTACGGCAGGGCGAACAGGCCGATGGCCCCCGAGCCGAAGATGAGCGCGGGAACCGCGACGAACGTGTACGCGGTGTACAGGTCGCCGCCCAGCAGGAACCACGTCACGACCGTGCCGAAGCGCCGGCCGGCGAGGCCCCACTCCTCGAGCAGGTTGAGGTCAGCGGCGTGCCACCGCGAGGCGACGAAGCCGATCCCCGTCACGAGCAGCCCGAGCACGACGAAGACCGCGATCTCGTCGGGGTGCATCAGCGCCTCCCGTCCGCGGACTCGTCCGCTGCCCGATCGGCGGGCTGCCACACCAGGTACACGGCGATCGTGAGCGCCGCGCTGATGATCGCCCACGCGAACTGGTACCAGATGAAGAACGGGATCCCGTCGAGGGCAGGCTGGGCGCCGGCGTAGAAGGGCGGCCACAGCACGGCGACGAACGGGACCGCCAGGAGCACGAGCACCCACCGGCGCGTGCGCATCGCGTAGACCTCCGCTGCGTGAAGGCAACGAGCGTCGTCAAGCCGGTCCCTCGGGCGTCAGTCCGCACGGGTGCCGCGGTCTTGCAGAACCGTGTCAGATCCCGAGCACGGGTCGCGGCGCAATCTCCCTGGCCGCACGACTGGACCGTCAGCCAGTCCGGGGGCGGAAGAGCGATGCAGGGCGAACGCAAGGCTCCGTCGTCCGCCACGCCGAGGAGCCCGCCGGGGCGACGAGCGGACCGACGCGGAGGGCGGGGGAGTCCTCGGGGCGCGGCCTGCCCGTGGCGCCCTGCCGGCTCCGTCAGCCCACGTACTGGGCGAGGTGGTGGCCGGTCAGCGTGCTCCGAGCCGCGACGATGTCCGCGGGCAGCCCCGTGAAGACGACGCGCCCTCCATCGTGCCCGGCGCCGGGGCCGAGGTCGATGATCCAGTCGGCGTGCGCCATCACCGCGAGGTTGTGCTCGATCACGATCACCGACTTGCCCGAGTCCACCAGCCGGTCGAGCAGCCCGAGCAGGTGCTCGACGTCGGCGAGGTGCAGCCCGCTCGTCGGCTCGTCGAGGACGTAGATCCCGCCCTCGGTGCCCATCTGGATGGCCAGCTTGAGCCGCTGCCGCTCGCCGCCCGAGAGCGTGGTGAGCGGCTGGCCCAGGCGCAGGTACCCGAGCCCGACGTCGGCCATCCGCACCAGGATCTCCCTCGCGGCCGGCGTCTTCGCGGCCCCGGTGCTGAAGTAGGGCAGGGCCTCGTCGACCGACATCGCGAGCACCTCGCTGATGTCGCGGCCCTCGAGCTTGTAGTCGAGCACGCTGGCCTCGAAGCGCTTGCCCCCGCACACCTCGCACAGGGTCTCGACCGTGTCCATGAACCCGAGCTCGGTGGAGATGAAGCCGTTGCCGTTGCAGACCGGGCAGGCGCCCTCCGAGTTGGCGCTGAACAGTGCGGGCTTGACCCCGTTCGCCTTCGCGAACGCGTTCCGGATCGGGTCCAGCAGCCCGGTGTAGGTCGCCGGGTTGCTGCGCCGCGAGCCCTTGATCGGCGCCTGGTCGATCGCGACCACCCCCGCTCCCCGGGGCATCGACCCGTGGATCAGCGAGCTCTTGCCGGACCCCGCGACCCCGGTCACCACGCACAGCACGCCGAGCGGGACGTCCACGCTCACGTCGCGCAGGTTGTGCTGGGTCGCGTGGCGGATCTCGAGGCTGCCGGCGGGCCTTCGGGTCATGGGCTTGAGCCCGGCCCGGTAGCCGAGGTGGCGTCCGGTGATGGTGTCGCTTGCGCGCAGGCCCTCGACGCTTCCCTCGAAGCAGACGGTGCCGCCGCTGGATCCGGCGCCCGGGCCGAGGTCGATCACGTGGTCGGCGATCTCGATGACCTCGGGCTCGTGCTCCACCACCAGCACCGTGTTGCCCTTGTCGCGCAGCGCCCCGAGGAGGGCGTTCATCCGCTGGACGTCGTGGGGGTGGAGGCCCGTGGTGGGCTCGTCGAACACGTAGGTGACGTCGGTGAGCGCCGAGCCGATGTGACGGATCATCTTGACGCGCTGGGCCTCGCCGCCCGAGAGCGTGCCCGAGGCCCGGTCGAGCGAGAGGTAGCCGAGGCCGATCTCGACGAAGGAGTCGAGCGTGTGCCGGAGCGCGCCGAGCAGGGGCGCCACGGAGGGCTGGTCGAGCTCGCGGACCCAGCCGGCGAGGTCGCTGATCTGCATCGCGCACAGGTCCGCGATGTTGGCGCCGTTGATCCTCGAGGAGCGGGCCGCCTCGGCCAATCGGGTGCCGCCGCAGTCCGGGCAGGCCGTGAAGGTCACCGCCCGGTCCACGAAGGCGCGGATGTGGGGCTGCAGCGAGTCCTGGTCCTTGGACAGGTATGACCCCTGGATCCGCAGCACCAGCCCCTCGTAGGTCATGTTGATGCCCTCGACCTTCATCCGGACGGGCTCGTGGTACAGGAAGTCGTGGCGCTCCTTGGGTGTGTAATCGCGGATTGGCTTGTCGGGGTCGACGAAGCCCGAGGACGCGTACAGGCGGTAGTTCCAGCCGCCGGGGGTGTAGCCGGGGACGGTCAGCGCGCCCTCGGCGAGCGACCTGGCGTCGTCGAACAGCTGGGTGAGGTCGATGTCGGAGACGCTGCCCCGGCCCTCGCAGCGCGGGCACATGCCGCCGGTGATGCTGAACGTCCGCCGCTCGGTCTTGGCTCCGGCCCTGTCGGCGGTGACCGCCCCGGCGCCGTGGACCGAGGGGGTGTTGAACGAGAACGCCTGGGGCGAGCCGATGTGGGGCTGCCCGAGCTTGCTGAACAGGATGCGCAGCTGCGCGTTGGCGTCGGTGGCGGTGCCCACCGTGGAGCGCGGGTTGCCGCCCATCCGCTCCTGGTCGACGATGATCGCAGTGGTCAGGCCCTCGAGGACGTCGACGTCGGGCCGTGCAAGCGTGGGCATGAAGCCCTGCACGAAGGCGCTGTAGGTCTCGTTGATCAGCCGCTGCGACTCCGCCGCGATCGTGGCGAACACCAGCGAGCTCTTGCCCGATCCGGAGACGCCAGTGAACACGGTCAGGCGCCGCTTGGGGATCTCGATGCTGATGTCCCTGAGGTTGTTCTCGCGGGCCCCGTGGACCCGGATGAGATCGTGGCGGTCAGCAGCTTGCATCGGGCCACGGTAACAGCGCGCGGCGGACATCGCCGGAAGGCGCGGCGCGCCCCTTTTCGAACCTATTGAAGGGCGGGCGCCGTCCGGGGCCCGACGAGGCTGCCAGGCACCGCGGTGGTCCTTGGCGGCAGACCTTGCAAGACTCGACTGAGCACGGGATCCCCGGGCACGGCTTGCCTGGGCCGTCCAACGCCGCGCGGATGGCGCGCTGCGCCGCCTGGCGTTCAATCCTTTCGAAGACTGGCGGTTGGCCGCCGCGGGCGACCTGTTGGCCGGGGCGAAGGCGGGCTCAGTCGCCGGGCAGGTCCTCGGGGAGCAGGCTGTAGCAC
>JAJYMP010000493.1 GCA_021786915.1 Chloroflexota bacterium | reverse complement strand
AGCCGCTCGGCGAGGATCGGCTACGGGTTGTGGGCCTCTAGGACGGTGTTGACGGGGCCGCGTCCAGACGGGAAGGTGCGCCACCAGACGTAGAGGAACGCCCTGCCGAGGCCGTTCCTGTAGGTCACAGACGCGAGCGCGTCAGCGCCGCCGATGGCACTCGGCTCCGCCGGAGGGTTGATCGCGGCCGCGCATGGGTCGTAGCCCTTCGGCGCGCCGGACACCGTCCGGCATTCGGACATGTCCACGATCTCAACGGCGAGGGGCGGCATGCCGCGGGCGTCGAGGGCCGGCAGAGCCTCGACGGCGCGGAGGGTGTCCCCGCACACCTGCGCCGGCAGGGAGCAGGTCACCAACGTGCCGGATCCCTGCTGTCCGGTCGGCGGCACGCCCTTGATCGAGGCAACGGGCGACGCGGAGGGGCCTGAGGGAGCCGGAGGGACGGACGAGGACGAGGGGGACGCGCAACCTCCGGCGAGCAGCGCGAACGTGAGCAACATCGCTGCCCGCTTCATGCCCGCGAAACGCCGAGTCCAGCGGCGAAGTTCCCGAGGCACCGTCCTCACCACGAGTTCATTCGCAGACTCCAAGGGCCACGCTCTCGAGGTTGAGGTCGGCGCGCAGGCGACCCGAAGAGCCTTGACCCGCGCGAGGTGGGGCAGAATGGCGAGGTGACGATGTCGCTCGACACCCTGCCCTCTGCCGCGCTCGACGCCGACGTCTGGGCCGCCGCCCATGACGAGCTGGTCGGGCTGCTGTGCGACCTGATCCGCATCCCGTCGATCAATCCGCCGGACCCGCCTGGCCCCGAGACTGAGGCCGCCGAATACCTGGCGCGCCTCCTCCGCGCCGAGGGCCTCGAGCCCCAAGTCATCGAACCCGTCCCCGGCCGCGGCAGCGTGGTCGCCCGTCTCCGGGGCGACGGCACGGGCGGCGAGCCGTTCCTGCTCCTCTCGCACCACGACGTCGTGCCCGTGGACGCGCACGGCTGGACGCACCCGCCGTTCGCCGCGGACATCGCCGACGGCTACGTCTGGGGGCGCGGTGCCGTCGACATGAAGTCGATGGTCGCGATGGAGGCCATGGTCGTCGTCCTGCTCGCGCGCCGGGCCCGCGCTGCCGGCCTCGACCCCGCGCGCGACCCGATCCCCGGGCTCCGCCGCGACGTGCTGTTCACCTGCACCGCCGACGAGGAGGCCGGCGGCACGGTCGGGGCCCAGTGGCTGGCGGAGCACCGGCCCGAGACGCTCCGGGCGGCAGGCGCGGTCAACGAGGCGGGCGCGGTGTCGGTGGACCTGGCTGGCCGCCGCTTCTACCCGGTGATGACCGCCGAGAAGGGCCGCGAGACCTACCGGATCAGCGTCCACGGCACGTGGGGCCACGGGTCGATGCCGCGCGACGACAACGCGATCACCCTCGCCGCCGAAGCGATCCGCCGCCTGGCCTCACCCGGCGAGCCCCGCCTCAGCGGTCCCATCCGCGCGCTGCTCGACGGCGTCGAGCTGGCCCTCCCGGCCGAAGCCGCAGCGCTCGCCCGCGCCATCGCCAGCGAGGACCCGCGCCGCGCCGACGCGGCGGTGAGCCGCCTGTGCGACGACATGTACGCCCGGGCCCTCCGCGCGCTCCTGCGCGACACCATCAGCCCCGGCGTCATCCACGCGGGCATCAAGTACAACGTGATCCCCGGCGAGGCCGTGATCGAGATCGACTGCCGGACGCTCCCGGGCACCACCGAGGGCGACATGCGCGAGGAGGTCATCGCCCGCCTGGGCGACCTTGCCCAGCGCTGCGACGTGGAGCATGTCATCGGCGCGCCGCCCGTCGAATGGCCCGCGTCGGGCGAGCTCTACGACCTCATGTGCGACACCATCCGCGCCCACGACCCCGACGGCATCCCGGTGCCGGTCATGGCGCCGTTCGCAACCGACGGGAAGTGGACCGCGCTGCTGGGCACCCCGACCTACGGCTTCTCGCCCCTGCGCAACGAGCCCGGCGAGCGCTTCCTCGAGCGGTTCCACGGCCAGGACGAGCGGGTAGGGCTCGATGCGCTCCGCTGGGGGCTGCCGGTCCTGTACGACGTTGTCTGCCGCTTCTGCGGCTAGGCGGGTCGCCCGTCGCGCAGGATTCAGCCGCGCCGAGGCTCGTCCGCCCGCGGCGCGGGAGCCGGACCTGCCGGCGCATCGAGCCCGGTGCCGGAGCGGACAAGCCGGCCGCGGCGCGAGATCGCGTGCGTGGCCAGCGCGGCGACGCCCATCGCGACCAGCGCGCGCTCGCTGCGGGGCAGCGGCCGGACAGCCGAGAGGAACTGCTCCGCGCGGGCGCGGTCGACCATGCGCAGGATCGCGTGACCGCGCGGCGTGAGCCACACCGTGCGGAGGCGCCCGTCATCCTCCTCGCGCCGCCGCTCCACGAGCCGGCGGCGGACCAGCCCGTCAACCAGGCGCGACGTCGCGGAGGGCGAGCGCCCGATGGCCTCGGCAAGGTCGGCGACGGTGGTCGTGGCGCCATCCGCGAGCACGTACAGCGCGGCCAGCTGCGTGAAGCCCAGGTTGAGCTCGCCCAGCTGGGACGCGAACCCGACGACGAGCTCGCGCCAGAGCGCGCGCCCCATCGCCACGCGCTCGGTGATCTGGCGGACGTTGGTGATCCGCGTCCCCGCAGCGACGACCGGCGCCGAGAGGTCCGCCTCGAATGTCCGCGCGATGACCTCCCGCGACGCCCTGGGCCGCCGGAATCGGGTCAACGCCTCGGGGAGGGCCGGGCCGGCGGCGGGGTCGCTCCGCCGCGTGCGGCGCGACAGGCCCGGCACGCGCGCCGAGATCTCCGCCACACGCGCCTGGAGCTCGGCCTGGAACTCCGGCACGCGGGCCTGGAGGTCGGCGACCCGGGCGGGCAGATCCGGCACGCGCGACGAGAGGTCCGTCGCCCGAGACTGGAGGTCGGCCATCCGCCCGGAGAGGTCCGGCCCCCGTGACGCGCGCGCCGGCGCCGCCGGCGACGGTTGGCCCGAGGCCTTCTGTGCCGGCCCGCCGAACATCGCCTCGCCAGGCTCGTCGGGCTTGGAATCGGGGGTCACAGGGGCATCCTCACGCTTGGAGGGTAGGCATTCCAGCCGATTCCTGCAACTCTGCACGGACTCTGCCGCGGTACGCGGGACCACCCGATAGTCTGGGTGACGATGACACATCTCGCCTTCATCTTCCCTGGCCAGGGCAGCCAGTACGTCGGCATGGGCCGCGCCCTCGCCGAGTCCTCGCCCGAAGCAGCCGCTGTCTTCCGTGCCGCCGACGAGGCGCTCGGCGAGCCCCTCAGCCGGCTGGCCTGGGAGGGCCCGGAGGACGTCCTCAACCGCACCGAGAACAGCCAGCCTGCCCTGCTGGCCGCATCGGTCGCCTACCTCCGGGCCGTCCGCGAGCGGTGGGCCGCGCTCCAGGTGGACGTGCCCGAGCCCGCGTTCGCCGCCGGCCACTCGATGGGCCAGTACACGGCGCTCGTCGCCTCGGGCGCCCTCGACCTCGCCGACGCGGTCCGGCTCGTGCGGACCCGCGGCCAGCTGATGCAGGCGTCGGGCGCCGGCCGCGAGGGCCGCATGGCCGCGATCATCGGCCTCGACGACGCGCGCCTCCCGGAGCTCGCGGCGCTCGCCAGCGTCCACGGCGTCTTCGGCATCGCCAACCGCAACTCGCCGGGCCAGGTCGTCGTCTCCGGCGAGCGTGCAGCGGTCGAGGCGAGCCTGGCGATGGCCAAGACCCTCGGCGCGCGGCGCGCCATCGAGCTCCCCGTCTCGGTCGCCGCGCACTCGCCGCTCATGGCGGAGGCGGCCGAGGGCATGGCCGAGGTCCTCGCCGGGATCACCTTCCGCGACCCCAGGCCGCCGCTGCTCGCCAACGCGGACGCGACGCTGATCACCACCGCCGACGCGTGTCGCGCCGAGCTCGTCAACCACCTGACCACCGGCGTGGACTGGGTGGGCGCGATCCGCTCGATGCGCTCCCGCGGCATCAACACGTTCATCGAGGTCGGGCCCGGCCAAGTCCTCACGGGCCTCGTCAGGCGGATCGTCGACGACGCGATCGTCCTCGCGCTCGACGACAAGACCGCCCCCGACCGTCTCGCCATCCCGTTCGCCGAATCCGCCGGCGTCGACTTCGACACCGTCGCGTAGCCGGAGCCGGGCCCAGCCCCAACCCGCCGCCCACAGACGCCCGCCCCCAACTCGCCCAAGACCGCCCCGCGAAACCCCGAAGAGGAACCCAGTGCGCGAACCCGATTACAACCGCCGTGTCGTCGTCACCGGCCTCGGCGTCATCAGCCCGGTCGGCAACGACAAGGTCACCGCTTGGTCCAACCTGCTCGACGGCGTGTCCGGTCTGGGGATCCTCACCCGTTTCGACCCCTCGCGCTACACGCACAAGATCGCCGGCGAGGTCAAGGACTTCGACCCCAAGGCGTGGATGGACGCCAAGGCGGTCCGCCGTTCCGAGGCGGCGATGTGGTATGGGGTGGCCGCCGCCAAGCAGGCCATCACCGACGCGTGCCTCGAGATCACCGACGGCAACCGCGAAGAGGTGGGCGTGGTCTTCGGCACGGGCGCCGGGGGCCAGCAGCTCATGATCGACAACTGGCACACGCTCGACCAGAAGGGCCCCGACCGCGTCGCCCCCACGTTCATCGCCAACGGCCTGGTGGACTCGACGTCGGGGATGATCTCGATCGAGACCGGCGCCATCGGCCACAACATCTGCGTCGTCGCCGCATGCTCCACGGGCACCAACGCCATCGGCGAGGCGTCCGAGCTGATCCGCCGCGGCGACGTCCACACGGTGATCGCGGGCTCGTCCGAGATGCCCCTGCTCGAGGTGGCGCACGCCGGCTTCGGCAACATGCGCGGCCTGGGCGCGCCCCGCGAGGGCCGCCCGATGGCCGACACGTCGCGCCCCTTCGACCGGACCCGCGACGGCTTCGTCCTGGGCGAGGGCGCGGGCGCCCTGATCCTGGAGGACCTCGAGGTCGCCAAGGCACGCGGCGCGCGGATCTACGCCGAGGTGGTGGGCTACGGCGCGACGGCCGACGGCTGGGACATGATCCAGCCCATCGAGCGCGGCTCGGGCTCCGCCCGGGCGATGAAGGCGGCGCTCCAGCGGCGCGGCGTCCCGGCCGACGAGATCGACGTGCTCAACCCGCATGGCACGTCCACGCCCGTGGGCGATGCGCGCGAGGCCCAGGCGATCTGGACCGTGTTCGGCGAGCGAGCCGCGGCCTCCAAGCGCTCGCTGGCGATCACCGGCACCAAGTCGATGACCGGCCACATGATGGGCGCCGCGGGGTCGTTCGAGGCGTTCGCCACGGTCATGAGCGTCGCCGAGCAGGTGGTGCCGCCCACGATCAACTACTGCGAATTCGATCCGGAGTGCGACCTGTGGGTCACGACCGAGGCCACGCCGATGACGGTGCGCTACGCGCTGTCGAACAACATCGGCCTCGGCGGGCACAACGGGGCCATCATCTTCAAGCGCTGGGACGGGCGCTGACCCGGAGGGGCCCCACCGACCGGCTACAATCGGGCTGCCCATCCGCCCACGTACCAGGGTGAGTTGTCCCGTGCCCCCCTCCTCTGATCTCTCGCGCCGCGCCGTCGTGACCGGACTCGGCGCGGTCATGCCCATCGGCAACGACTTCGAGACCTACTGGCGCAACCTCCAGAACGGCGTCACCGGCACGCGCCGGATCCGCTCGTTCGACGCGTCCGGGTTCGAGGTCCAGATCGCCGCCGAGGTGCTCGACTTCGAGCCGAGCAAGGTGATGGACGCCAAGATGGCCCGGCGCATGAGCCGGTACATCCACCTCGCGATGGGCGCCGGCAAGGAGGCCGTGGCGAACTCGGGGATCGACTTCGCGGCGATGTCGCCCGAGGAGCGCGACCGGGTGGGCGTGGTGATGAACACCGGCGGCGGCGGGATCGAGGCGATCATCGACGGGACGCACGTGGCCGACAGCAAGGGCCCCCGGTTCGTGTCCGCCTTCGCCGTGCCCGCGCTCTCGGGGTCGATGGGCGCCTGCATGCTGTCGATCTCGTCCGGG
>JAJYMP010000253.1 GCA_021786915.1 Chloroflexota bacterium | reverse complement strand
CGGGCAGCGGATCGGCCGAACATCGTCTTCATCCTGGCCGACGACATGGGCTACGGCGACCTCGGCTGCTTCAACCCGGAATCCAAGATCCCCACCCCCTGGCTCGATCGCCTGGCCGGCGAGGGCGCCCGCCTCCGTGTTGTCCTGGGCGACGAACGGCGCCGCGGAGTCCGGGGCAGCAATGTTGTGGACGACCACCGGGATCTTCTCGGAGAGCAGCTCCTTGATGACGTCCGTCATCGTCGGGCCCTGCCACGGCACGAGGCTCACACCGTCGATGCCCTGGGCCATGAGCGCGCGGAGCCCGTCGAGCTGCTTCGCGGAATCGTTGGCGGCCACCACCTTGAAGTTGATCGTGACGCCGTACTGGCTCTCGAGGCTCTTGATCGTCTGCTCTTCGCCGTACTGGACGCCGTTGAAGAAGATGTCACCCGCTTCCCAGCGGACCAAGGCGATGTTGTACACACTCTTTCCCGCGGTGCTGGGCGCCGCGGAGGCTGCCTGCGATGCCGTCTGCGATGCCACCTGCGATGCCGCGTCGGTCGGAGCGCTGGAGGCGCCCCCGCTCGAGCAGGCCGACGCGACGAGCGACGCCGCGAACAGTAGACCGCCGTACTTCGTCAACCGATTCATGTTCCTACTCTCACTCCTCTCGTCCGTGATGCCTCACGTTCGGTCGTCCCGTGTGCCTACTGGTCAGCGCTCCTCCTTCACGCGCGTCCGGCGCGCCGTCCTTGGGGCTGGTCCGTCAGACGGACTCGCCGGGCTGTCCGACCCATGCCAGGACCGTCCCTGTCTCGACCGTCTGCCCGCCGGGGACGACTATCTTGAGCAGGGTGCCCTCGGCGATGGACTCCACGTCGACGTTCGCCTTGTCCGTCTCGACCACGAAGATGGGCTGGCCCAGCTCCACGGTGTCGCCGGGCTTCACGAGCCACTCGACGATGGTCCCCTCGTCCACGGTCTGCCCGAGCTCGGGCATCGTGATCGCCTCAGCCATGGGTGCTCACCTCGGTGTGGTCAGGGTCAGGCTCTGCCGGATCGCGCGCTCAAGCGCATCTCGGCTCGGCAGCACCGCAGCCTCGAGCCACGGCGCGAACGGCATGGGGACGTCTTTCGAGGCGACCCGCGCAACGGGTGCGCGGAGGTCGCCGAAGCAGGCCTCCGATACCCGGGCGGCCACCTCGGCGCCCCAGCCACCGGTCAGGTTCGCCTCGTGGGCGATCACCAGTCGACCGGTCCGGCGGACGCTCTCGAACACCGCGTCCCACGGGAACGGGGCGAGCCAGACCGGATCGATCACCTCGACCTCGATCCCCTCGGCCGCCAGGTCCTGCGCCACTCCGAGCGCCGTGTAGAGCTGCGTGAAGGTGGCCAGCACGGTGAGGTCGCGTCCGGGTCGCCGGCACCGCGCCTGGCCGACCTCAGTCACGTAGTCCCCCTCGGGGACGTACGCGACCGTGTTGATCGAGCCCGCCTCCTTGCGCTTGGCGCCATACAGGAGTTTGTGCTCGAAAACCAGGACCGGGTCGGGGTCGCGAAGGGCGGCCTTGATTCCGCCCTTCGCCGTGTACGGGTCGGATATGCAGAGCACCTTGATCCCGGGCACGTGCATGAAGAAGCTCTCGGGACACTGGGCGTGCTGCGCGCCTCGCTGGGTAGCGCCCACCGGGCAGCGAAGCACCATCGGGATCGACAGGCGCCCGCCCGACATGTACCGGAGCTTGGCGGCCTCGTTCACCAGTTCGTCCATCGCCTCGAAGACGAAGTCCGCGTACTGGAGGTCGGGCAGCGTCCGCAGGCCGGCGATCGCGCCGCCGATCGACGCCCCGACCAGGACCTTCTCGCTGATCGGCGTGTCGATCACCCGGTCGCGGCCGAACTCCTCGGCCAGGCCGAGGTACACGCCGAACGCCCCCCCGAACCCGCCCGGGACGCCGACATCCTCGCCCAGGAGCACGAGGCCGGGATCGCTCGCGAGCTCCTCGCGAATGCCCTCGCGGAGCGCCTGGGCGATGGTGAGCGTCCTCTCTGCGGGACCCTCTGCGAGGGGGCCGCCGACCGGGCGGGAGACCGGAGGGGCGGCGTACACGGCTGCCGGATCGATGGCCGTGGCCGGGTCGCCCTTGGGGGCCTCCTGGGCGAAGGCGACGGCCTCCGCGATGGCCGCTTTGGCGCGGGCCTTGGCTGCGGCCACCGCCTCCTCTGGCACGCCGCGGCCGATCAGGGCCGCGGCGTAGGTGTCGATGGGGTCGCGCGCCTTCCAGGCGGCCTCCTCGTCCTTGGACCGGTAGCCGCGGGCGTCGCCCCGGCTGTGGCCGACGTAGCGGTACGTCATCGCCTCGATGAGCGACGGCCCCTCGCCTGCCCGAGCGCGGGCCACCGCGCGCTCGGCGGCTGCCCGGACGGTCAGCACGTCCATGCCGTCAACACGCTCGCCTGGGATCCCGTAGGCGCCCGCGCGCGAGGCGATGTTGGTGTTCCGGCTGATCTCGTCGAACGGCGTCGACGCGCCGTACTGGTTGTTCTCGCACACGAACACAACCGGCAGGTCCAGCGCGGCGGCGAAGTTGAGCCCCTCGTGGAAGGCGCCCTCGTTCGAGGCGCCGTCGCCGAAGAAGCAGACCACCACCCGCCCGGGCTCGAGACGCTTGGCGGCCAGCGCGAGGCCGGGGGCGATGGTGATGCCGCCGCCAACGATCGCGATCGAGGGCAGGATGCCGAGCGACGTGTCGCCCAGGTGCATCGAGCCGCCGCGGCCGAGCAGGGCGCCTGGCTCCTTGCCGTAGATCTCGGCCATCGCGACGTCCGGCCGCATGCCCTTGGCGAGCGCGTGGCCGTGGGGCCGGTGCGTGGAGGTGATCCAGTCGTCGGTCCGCAGGATGCTGCACACGCCGACCGCAACGGCTTCCTGGCCCTGGGACTGGTGGAGCGTGCCCGGGATCTCGTTCTTGAGGTACCGCAGGTAGGCGGCCTGCTCGAACTCTCGGATCAGCGTCATCTGCTCGAGCAGCCCGACCTGCTGCTCGCGGCCGAGGCTTGCGAGCAGTTCGCCGCTGGGCTCAGAGGGAGCCAACGGCTTTCGGATCGCGGTCATGCCGCAGCCCGTCCGCTCGAGCCGAACACCTGCATCAGGCGACGGACCTCGGCCGTGACGGCTCTGGCCGCCCGGCCGTTCAGGTCGTCCGGGCGGCGTGAGCCGTGGAGGAGGTTGGCGTCCGAGCCGCCGGCCCGGACAGCCGCATCTAGTGCCGCGCCGTAGATCCGCTTGAGGCGCGTGCCCACGTTGACCTTTGCGATCCCCGCCTCGATCGCGGCCTGCACCTGGTCAACCGGCGTCCCTGAGCCACCGTGTAGCACCAGCGGCACAGGGACGGCGGCGCCGATATCGCGAATACGCTGCGTGTTGATGATGGGGACGTGATCGTCATGGACGAAGTGAACGTTGCCGACGGCAACCGCCAAGCAGTCGACCCCCGTGGCGCCGACGAACTCGACGGCTTCGTCCACGCCGGTCATGCGGCCGATCGAGTCGTCGAGCGCGCCCCCGCGCATCTCCGACAGCGCGCCGACCTCGCCCTCGACGGCGACGCCGAGCCCGTGCGCGGCGTTCACGAGCGCCTTGGTGTCGGCCACCAGACGCTCCCAGGGCCAGCCCTGCGTGTGCATCATCACCGCGTTGTAGCCTGCGCGAAGCCCGGCCGCGGCCTCCTCGAGACTGTCGGCCTCGTTGAACAGGATGGCGGTCGGAAGCTTCGTGCGCCGGGCGAGCGCCTCGCGGGCGGCCCCGTACACCTCGATCCCGTGCGAGCGCAGCCACTCATGGCTGGCGGACAGGCCGCCGATCCCGAGGATCAGCGGCGACTGCTCTGCCTCGCCCGCCGCGAGAACCGCCTCGAGGCTGTAGAGGTCCCACGCCTCGAAGTAACCGACGGCGTAGCGTCCCTTCTCGGCGCGTTCGAGCAGTTCGGGCAGGGCAACGAGAGTCATGCTGGCACCTCGACGTGCAGGGGTTCCGGCACAACGCCGGGCTCGGGTGATCGGGAGTTCTCGAGCGCACGCGGCCGGAGCAGCGGCACCCAGGCATAGAAGCCGGCGAGTTCCGCCTCGACGCGGGCCTCGTCCCAGCCGTCCACCTGGGCGCACACCTGGGCGACGGCGGGCGCCACCGACATGCCGGCGTCATCGCGGCGCGTCAGCAGCAGGCGACGAGCCATCACGTCCACGAGGGTCCGCGCGTACTCCTCGCGGAGGGCGACAGCGACCTCGGCGGCGAGGACGTCGCCCGTCCCGGGGATCACGCCCCCCAGCGACGCGTCCGCAGTGGCCACCTCCACGACCCGCTCAGCCCGGACGCCGTAGAGCTTGAGTAGGCGGGCCGAGACCGCCGGGGCGACGTCGGGGCGGGCGCCGAATGCCTTGGCGAAGGCCGTCCAGTTGCCGGTGCGGCCGCCGGGCAGCGGCAGGCGCTCGACCGCGGATTTCGGGTACGACGCCTTCGCGCCGGGGCGCTTGGCGAGGTACTTGAGGACCTTGTCGACCGCCAGCCTGCCGAGCGCAGCGTGCGTGGTGAGCTTGCCGCCCGTGACGGCGAACAGGCCGGGTGCGCCCGTGATGGGCACGACGTGGTGGCCGCGGCTCACCTCGGCCTCGGACTTCGCCTTGGGGTCGAATGGCAGCGGCCGGATGCCGGCATAGCTGTGGAGGACATCCTCGGGGCGGAGGTGCGCCGCCGGGATCAACTGGTTCACCTCAGTCAGGAGGTAGTCGATCTCCTCGTCGCTGCAGACAGCCTTGCCCGGGTCGCCGTCGTAGAAGATGTCGGTCGAGCCGATCAGCACGTAGCCCTGCTCGATGGGCAGCACCAGGATGGC
Organism: Chloroflexota bacterium; assembly: GCA_021786915.1. The sequence goes on along the minus strand of JAJYMP010000253.1, from coordinate 1,208 downwards.
GCGTCCATCCGAGCGCGCCTCGTAGTGGACGCCGGTGGCCGGGGCGCCCGGGAAGGCCTTCACCGTTATGTGGCTCCCCTTCGAGCCGCCCATGAGCCGGGGGACCTCAACGCCCGCCACCTGGTCGAGCACGAGGTCCACCCACGGCCCGGCCGCGGCGATCACCGCATCCGCCTCGACGGTCGAGCTCTCACCGGTGATGCCGTCCACGAGCGAGACCGTTGCCCCGCCTGCAGGCCGCAGGGTGAGGTGTGCGGCGCGGTGGTGCGTGAGCACCGACGCTCCGGCCGAGACCGCGTCGAGGGTCTGCTCCACGGCGAGCCGCTCGGCGTCGAGTGCCTGCGCGTCGTAGTACAGCGCCGCGCCGACCAGTCCCTCCTGATTGACGCCGGGATAGCGGCGCGCGACGTCCGCGCGCGACAGGATCGAGTGTCGAGGCGTCGTCTTGTCGAAGGAGAGGACGTCATAGAGGATCATCCCTGCCCGCAGCATCCACGCTGGCCGCTGGTTGTGCTTGTAGAACGGGATCAAGAGGCCCAGCGGCGCCACGAGATGCGGCGCCATGTGGATCAGCCGCTCGCGCTCGCGCAGCGACTCGCGCACGAGGCGGAACTCGAAGTGCTCTAGGTACCGGAGCCCTCCGTGCACCAACCGGCTCGAGGCCCCCGACGTCCCCGCACACAGGTCAACGGCATCCACTAGCAGCGTGCGCAGCCCCCGATGGGCCGCATCGCGAGCGATAGCCGCGCCGTTGACGCCGGCACCGATGACAACCAGGTCGACTGCACTGGGCGGGACCACCGCTGGACCTCGCATTGCTTGCTTCGGCTTCTTGGAATTGCTATGCAATAGATGAATGGACATATGCTAGGATGCCTGTCAAGGGGTTGTCCAGCGGAAGCGCAGATGGCTGACGGAGGCGAGCGGATGTCAACCGAGAGGCAGGAAAACGGGGGTCCGGCCCCGGCGGCCATCGTCTTCCCGCCCGGCACGGACGAGGTCCTCGTCCCCATGAGCCAGATGCGCAAGGGCATCGCGGCACAGATGACGCGCGCCCTCCAGGCGCCCCATGCGTACCTCCAGATGGAGGTGGACGTCACCCGGCTCGTCGCCCTGCGCGAGCGCGAGAAGCGTGGCTACCAGGCGAAGGACGGGATCGGCCTCTCGTACGTCCCGTTCGTGGTCAAGGCCAGCGCCGAGGCGCTCAA
>JAJYMP010000579.1 GCA_021786915.1 Chloroflexota bacterium | reverse complement strand
TCTGACCCCCACCGTGCGCGCCAACTCGGTTCGCGACAAGGGCGGCAACTGGGGGCCCGTGACCGCCGTCTCCGCCCCGGCGGCCACGGTGGACCGGGCGCCCCTGCCCACCTTCACGGCGCCTGCCTCGCCAACCGCCTCCGCGATCCTCTCATACGGTGTCGCCTTCAGCGAGCCCGTCCCGGGCCTCGAGTCGTCCGACATCTCGACCGGCGGCATGGCCACGGGCTGTTCCGTCGCGACGCCCGAGGGATCGGGCGCCGCGTATACGGTGTCGGTCTCCGGCTGCTCTGACGGCACGGTGGTGCTCTCGCTGGCGGCCAGCTCCGTCATCGACGCCGGGGGCACGCCAGGGCCAACGGGTCGAATGTATGCCCCCACCGTCACGGTGGACCGTACTGCGTCGACCCCGCCCACGGCCACCCTTGCCGCGCCCGCCACGCCCACCAACGCTGCAACTCTCTCGTACGGCGTCGCGTTCAGCGAGCCCGTCACGGGGCTCACCGCCTCCGGCCTCTCGATCAGCGGGACCGCGACCGGCTGCGCGGTCGGCACGCCCGCCGGCTCCGGGACCGCGTACACGGCGGACGTCTCGGGCTGCTCGGAGGGCACTGTCGTACTCACCCTGCGGGCTGGCTCGGTCGCCGACACCGCCGGCAACCCGGGGCCCGCCGCCGATGTCGCTGCCGAACCCGTGACCGTGGACCGCACGCCACCGGCGGCCTTCCTGACCGCGCCCGCTTCACCGACCAGCGCCACGATCCTCTCGTACGGGATCACGTTGAGCGAGCCCGCCGGCTATCTCACCGCCGCGGACTTCTCCGTCAGCGGGACCGCGACCGGCTGCCTGGTCGGCGACCCGATACCCGCAGCGCTCAACGCGACGATCCGCGTCACCGGCTGCTCGGAGGGGACGGTCACGCTCGTGCTCAAGGCTGGCTCGGTCGCGGACGCCGCCGGCAACCTCGGTCCCGCCGCGGACGTCGTGGCGTCGGCGGTCACCGTGGACCGCGCGGCACCCACCGCCCCGATCGTCATCGCGATCCGGCTGCGCCCGGGGGCGGCATTGTCGGGCACCGCGGTCCCAGCGACAGTGACCTGGACCCCTTCCCTGGACGGCACCTCGGGCGCAGGCCTCGCGGCCTCCCCGTACACGCTCCAGCGGAGCCTATCGGGCGGCGCCTGGACGACGCTGGGGCGCTACCCAGGCACCGCCGCCGCCGTATCTCTGCCTGCCTCGGGCACGGTGCGGTTCCGGGTCCTCGCCGTCGATGCCGCCGGCAATACCGCGACTGGCACCCCGTCGCCGTCCCGCTCGGCCGGGCTCGTCCAGCAGTCGAGCACCGCCGTCCGGTATTCCGGCAGCTGGTACGCCGCCTCCTCCACGGCCTTCTCGGGCGGCTCGGTCAAGTGGGCCAAGGCCGCCGGGACCTCGGCCAGCTATACCTTCACCGGCCGCGGCGTCGCGCTGGTGACCACCCGGGCGCCGAGCCGCGGCCGGGTGAAGGTATACGTCGACGGGGTTTACGCGGCCACGGTCGATCTGTACCGGGTCTCCACGCAGTATCGGGCCCTCGCCTGGGCGCGGACCTGGACCTCGTCCAGGACGCATACCCTGCGGCTCGTGGTGGTGGGGACGGCCGGCCGTCCGCGCGTGGACCTAGACGCCCTCGCCGTGCTGCGCTGATGGCGTCGGGGGGCGGGAGGCCTCGGGACGCGATCAGGAGCACGTCGAGTATCCGAACCAGCGAGCCCCGGATCGGAGACGCAATGGCAACGCTGATCGTGGCGAGGCCGTCATGGATCGCCCGGAGGGCGACGAGACTTCGCCGCAGCTCTCTGTGCCCGGACCTCCGCCAGTCTGGCCACAGAGTTGACGGCGCGGACGTACCCGGTGGGCGGAACCGGGAGTCGGTATGGACCGGATGGTGTCGAAAGCGTCCGCCAGGTCGAGCAAACCGCCAGGCGTTGGGCTCGTGGCGCGCCCGATCGGCGTGGCGACGGAGACGACGGGACTTGCACACACCCGCCCGGCGCGTTGGACACGGTCCCTGTGGCTCCGCAACAATGCGGCCGTGCGCCAGGTCGTCTCTTTCGCGCAATCGTCCGACGGCACGAGGATTGCCTGGGCACGCCACGGGTCCGGGCCGCCGCTCGTCCGGGTTGGGACCTGGCTTACCAACCTCGAGCAGGACTGGGAGAGCCCAGTCTGGAAGCACTGGCTGACCGACCTCGGCGAAAGATTCACGGTGATCCGGTACGACGAGCGCGGCTGCGGCCTCTCGGACCGCTCATCCGTCGAGGTCTCGATACGCGCCTGGCTGGCCGATCTCGAGGCCGTCGTCGACGCTGCGCGAGTCGAGCAGTTCGCACTGCTGGGGATGTCGCAGGCTGGGGCGGTCGCCGTTGAGTTCGCGGCTCGACACCCCGACCGCATCTCGCGCCTCGTCCTCTACGGCGCCTACGGGCGAGGCTCGCTGGGCCGCCACCCCACGCCAGAGGACCGCGGGGAGTTCGAGCTCAAAGGCCAGCTGATCAAGGTCGGCTGGGGACGCGCCGATCCCGTCTTCCGGCGGGTCTTCACTACCTCGTTCATTCCGGACGCCTCCGAGCGCCAGATGCGCTGGTTCGATGAGCTCCAGCGGCTCTCGACCTCGCCGGAGATCGCCCTCGCCAGCCGGAGCGTGCGTTCCACGATCGACGTGACCGCGGCCGCCAGCAGGCTGACCGTCCCCACGCTCGTCCTGCACGCGGACGACGACCGGGTCGTCCCGTTCGAGGAGGGGCGCCGGCTCGCCGGCCTCATCCCCGGCGCGGTCTTCGTTCCGCTCGAGAGTCGAAACCACATCCTCTTGGCTGACGAGCCGGCGTGGCCGCGTCTCCTCGAGGAGGTCACGGCGTTCCTCGGGGCAGCGATCGGGCGGCCGTCCGGGGGAGCCGTGCTGGCTGTGCTTTCCGCCCGCGAGCTCCAGGTCCTGCGGTTCGTCAGTGAGGGCCTGGGCAACGACGAGATCGCTGCGGCACTCGGGCTGAGCACGCGGACCGTCGAACGGCACCTCTCGAACATCTACGACAAGCTCTCGCTCAGCGGAAGATCGGCGCGGGCGGCCGCGGCCGTCAGGCTCGCCGACCTGGATCGGTCAGCCGGTACCGGATGACGGCAGCGGCAAGCTCCACGGGTGGACGGCACGGCCGGCGGTGCGGGATGGATGGGTGGAAGCCGACACCGTTTCGAGGCGGCCGGCCGAATCCTGTCGGGTAGCGCCGATGCGGGTGCGAGGCGCGACCCGGTACGGTCTCGCTCGATCCTTCCATCGCAACCGTGAGGTACCGAGATGCCGTTCATCAACGTCAAGCTCATCGAGGGCGTGTTCTCGCCCGAACAGAAGCAGGAGATCGTTCGTCGGTTGACGGACACGATGGTCGAGATCGAGGGCGAGAACATGCGGCCGGTCACCTGGTGCGTCGTGGAGGAGGTCGCCAGCGGCGACTGGGGGATCGCGGGCAAGCCGCTGTCCACGGAGGACGTCCGGGCCCTGGCGCAGGGCGTGGCGGTCGGGTAGCGGCGCCGGGAGTCGCGGGCGCCATCTCGCCCGTCGATGTGGACCCACGTCCACCTCGTCCGGTCCGGCGACCGGTGGCTGAAGGTCAATGTCCTCTGGCAGCGCCCGCCCGGCCGATGACTGCCTCGGCGCGCTCGGTGGGCAGGCGCAGTCGGCGCTGGCCACATCCCGGGGCCTCGTCGAGTCCGACGACGCAACACCTACAAGGGAGAACGACATGACACGAACATTCCGGACACTGGGTCTTGCGACGGTCGGAGGATTGCTGATGGCCGCACCGGCCACGGCTGCCCTCGCCACGACGCCCGTTCAGAACGGCTGTCCCGCCTCGGGCGAGCTGATCTCGGTGGCGTATCTCGAGTCGGTGGGGCCCTACCAGCTTCCAGCCAAGCTGGACGATCCGGCCAACGGCGGGAACGGCGACGGTTGGATCTGTGGGTTCCCGCTCCCGCAGGCCATGGCCGAAGCTCAGGGCGCGGACTTCACCATCTACCAGTTCCAGGAGAACAACCTTCCGGCCCAAGGCAGGCCGTAGCGCAAACGACCGACCGTCACGTGCCGGGACGGCCCCCGAGAGTAGGGCGGTGGGCCGTCCCGGCACGTAGGATCCACGCGCTCGGCAAGCCGAAGGAGGGTGCCCGCGGCGGCGTCCACGGCACCGGGACCGAGATTCACCTCGAACGCCGCCCACGTCCCGTCGCGCCGCTCCACGATCGCGTCGGCCTCGAGGTCCGCGGCGTCCCCGCCGACGGGAAGGGTCGGCGTCAGCCTCGTCGAGCGTGGTCGGGTGACGTGGCGTCGCCCTGGGCGCTGGCTTCTTCCGGCGTGCCGGGCACGGGGGTCTCGATCGGCCCGGGCCGCCACAACCAGCCGAGCGTGCCCTCGGCCGCCTTGGTGCCGTAGAACCCGCCACCAGGGCCGCGCAGGATGTAGGCGATGCCAGTGGCGATGACGGCCCCGGCGAGCGGCCCGACGAGGTAGACCCACCACGCCGTCGTGTCCCCCAGAACCAGCGCCGGGCCCAGCGAGCGGGCCACGTTCATCGAAGCGCCACTGACGGGTGCCCCGAACAGGCCCGCGAGCACGATGTAGCTTGCGACGCCGATGGCGTTCATGGGACCGATGTTCTGGGCCCCCGAGGAGGTGCCGAGGATCGTGCTGACGAGCCCGACGCTGAGGACGATCTCCCAGGCCATCGCAGTCGCCTCACTGATGCCGGGACCGGGCAGCGTAAGACCCGCACTCCCCTGGCGGCCGAGCAGGGCCACCAGCAGGAGCGTGGCGAAGATGGCACCCAGGAGCTGGGCCACGATGTAGCCGGGCAACCGACGCCACGGAAAGTCGCCGCGGAGCGCGAACGCGATGCTGACGCCTGGATTGAGGTGGGCCCCCGAGACCGCCCCCATGAACAGGATGACCACCCCGACCATCAGGCCCGGGGCAGTGACCTGGGCGGTCAGGGGGAGCACGTGGCCTCCGAACCTGGCGTTCACCATGCTGCCCCCCACGGCGACCAGGACCAGGAAGAATGTCCCGAGCGCTTCTGCGAACAGGCGGCGCCACTCGAACTTGGCGTCCGTGAAGTCGAAATGGCGCCCGTCGAGCTCCCGACCATACCCGGACGGCCCAGGGACCTGAGCGGTTCGCCGCTCCTCCGTCCGCGACGCCTGGCTGCTCATTGGCGCTCCTCCACTGGCGTTTGGCTGGTGCACGGCCGCGCCCGGTACCAGGTCCGGAGCCGGTCAGATCCCAGGATCGGCCTTGATCCGTCCCTGCTTGACGGCCGTGACGAGGGCAGCGTAGTCGCGGTCCGTCTGCTCGGCGTACGCTTCGGCGAAGTCCGCGATCGCGCGGTCGAATGCATCCGACGTGCCAAGGTAGCCCGCGATGCCGAGCCGATCGCCGCCGCGAGCGTGCGCCAGGGCCAACGCCCGCCCGCAGAGGCTGACGTAGAACGTAAGCTCCTTGGGGCACATCGAGTTGATGGCGGCGGAGCCCTTCCAGTCCCAGAGTTGCCGCCAGTAGTAGTCCACGCCGGACAATGGGCTGTTGCTCCAGCCAAGGAAGACGTCGCTGACCGACTGCATCACGCGTTGGCCGTCGACCACCCGCTCGGCATGCGATCGCAGGGGACTCGTTCCAAGGTGGGGTTCGAGCACGGAGGCGTCCGCCTCCTTGAGCTGGAGGATGAGTGGATCGGCAGCGCTGCGGTCCGCTACCAGGAGGACGACCCAGGTCCGGGTACCGACGCTGCCGACGCCCACGACCTTGCGCGCCACGTCCACGACCTCATAGCGGTCGAGCAGGACCTGCCAGTCATAGCGCAGGCCGCGCGCGTAGGCCGCGAACATCTCCCGAATCGCCTGGGACTCTTCGCTCGTCACCGGCGCGTGGGTGACCAGAGGGGGGTCGTCGACGAACTTCAGGCGCCCGTTGACCACCCGGAGGAGGCGCGCGCTGGCGTTCTCGTCGCGATGCCGCCGGGCCGCCTTGAGGAATCCCCTGAGCAGGCGCCCGCTGC
>JAJYMP010000716.1 GCA_021786915.1 Chloroflexota bacterium | reverse complement strand
CGATCTCGAGTCGATGTTCGCGGCGCGTGCCGGGGAGATCGCGGCGTTCATCGCCGAGCCCGTCGTGGGCGCGGGCGGCGTCATCCCGCCGCAGGAGGGCTACTTCGCGGGCCTCGCGCAGTTGTGCCGCCAGTTCGACGTGCTGCTCATCGCCGACGAGGTCATCACCGGGTTCGGCCGGACTGGGTGGTGGTGGGGGAGCCAGCGCTACGGCTTCGAGCCCGACATGATCACCTTCGCGAAGGCCATCACCTCGGGCTACGTGCCGCTCGGCGGCGTGGTCGTGGGGCCTCGGGTCCGCGCGCCGTTCTGGGACGAGCCGGTGCCGGGGGCGATCTTCCGCCACGGCTACACGTACTCCGGCCACGCCACGGCCTGCGCGGCGGCGATGGCGAACCTCGACCTCCTCGAGCGCGAGGACCTGGTGGGGCGGGTGCGCGGGCTTGAGCCCGTGGTGGAGCGCGAGATCGGGCGGCTGGCGTCCTCGCCTCTCGTGGGCGAGGTCCGGACCGTCGGGCTCACGGCCTGCGTCGAGCTCTCCGCCGATGCGCGGGCGGCGAACCCGGGTGCCGTGGACGCCGTGGTCGGCGCTTCGAAGCGCCACGGTGTCCTGACCCGGAACATCCGGGGCGTCGGCCTGCAGTTCTCGCCGGCGTTCGTGATCTCCGAGGCCGATGTCGCCCGGGTCGCCGAGGGCTTCGACGCCGCGCTGCGCGAGGTCGCCGCCGCGGGCTGAGCCAGGGTCGCCGCCCCGGCGGCGGGCTGTCGCGTCGGCGCTCCCGCGGTCGGCGGCGCGGTCGGCGGCGCCGCGGCGAGTCACGTCAGACTCGGGCGCCGCGGCGAGTCAGGTCAGACTCGCGGAGGCGTGCCCGCCGCGGGCTGAGCCAGGGTCGCCGCCGCGAGTCACGTCAGGCTCGGGCGCCGCGGCGAGTCACGTCAGACTCGCGGAGGCGTGCTTGCCGCACGGGCCACGGCGCAGAGAACCCATTCGAGCCGGCGCGCCTGCGTGGTCGGCCGGAATCTGATGCCCACGCGACTCAAGCCGCAGGGGGCTTCCGACAAGCGTGACGCCTCCTTGCGCGGAAGGTCGGGCAGCACAGCTGCTCGGAACGCGTCGACGCCAGAACGGTCATCCCCCGCGAAGGAGTGGCCTCCCGTGATGCTGGACGAGTGCGCGGGCGTTCAGGATCCTGGCGGCGTCGGCGTAATCGAGGAACGCCGCCGGCCGTCGCCTCTCACCCAGCGCGGTGGACCCCAGCCAGACGGCACCGCGGTCGCGCGGGTCGGCGGTGGCCAGCGTCCAGCCGCTGGGTCTCGGCTTCGCAGAGTCGTGGATCCAGGCGGCGAGCTCCCGTGGCGACACCGGAAAAGCCGAAGCAAGGAGCTCGCGATTGGCGTGGATCCTCCTTGCAACGGCCTCAGTGTCGAGGGCGACGACGAGCACAGTCGCCCGCTCGGCCCGCCAGCCGAGTCTGTGGGCGGCATTGAGCGCCTCGCGCTCGTAGAACCCGACCTGTCGGAGCAGGCCGCCAGCATCGAGAATGTCGCTCTTCGTCTCCTCCACGATCAGCGAGGCATCCTCCTCACGGTACGCGAGGAGGTCGATCCACCCGCGCGGCACTGTCTCGCCGATCTGCACCTCGTTGGCGGTCAGCCATGCGTCGCGACGGAAGTGACGGCCCACGAAGCCAGCAGTCACTGCGTGGACGAAGTCGGACTGCCGCCGACGGTCCTCAAGATGCCTGCCGCTGAGGTCCAGCGTGACGCGGATCCCAAGGGCAGCGAGGATCCGCTCGATGACCAGCAGGTCGGGTTCGGGCGCCTGCTCCCGCTCGATCCTCGAGACCGTCGCTTGCGAGGTCTGTGCCCGCGCCGCGAGTTCCCGCTGCGACCAGCCGGCAAGCGCCCGCGCCTCGCGGATCACGGCAGCTACTTGGGGAGTGAGCCCCGGATGGTGGACATTGACTCGAGCGTGCATGGGGTCGTTGTAGCGCCTGACACTTACGTGCCGATCAACTGGCCACCGCTGCCGATCCGTCTGCGGCCCACGTCGGCCGGCGGCGTGGCCGCAACGCACGGCTGCGGCGTGGGGCCCGCCGCCCCTGTGGGGCCCGCCGCCCCTGTGGGGCCCGCCGCCCCTGTGGGGCCCGCCGCTCTTGAGTCGCGTCAGACTCGCCCGCCGGCCGCCCGTGCACGGTCGCCCCAGGCAGGGCGTCGCCGAGGGGTGGACCGTGCGGCGACTGCGGATCTGCGAGTCGGACACGACTCAGGCCGGCAGATCCGCCCGCTTCGGCCCCGGAGCCACGGAGCCACCTCGCGCGATCCGCTGCTGAGTCGTAGCAGACTCGCCGCCAGCCGGGACGCGCACGACAGACGGCGAGAGCGACCGCGACGGGAGGTGGGCCCTGCGGCGACAGTCGCGCGCCGAGTCTGGCGCGACTCAACGCATGGCCTTCACGGCGCCCGGGGCAGCCGCCGCAGCCAGCCGCCGCAGCCAGCCGCCGCAGCCAGCCGGAGTCAGCCGCAGCCAGCCGCCAGGAGAGCGCCCCGGCCCGCACCGCGCCCCCCGGGATAACACCTGCTTGCGCCGATCGCGACACCCTGCCACCATCCGGGGACCGCGCCTGGCCCGGTGTTCCCCTGCTGCGGGGCCACTGCCTCCTGGCCGCGTCGGAACCACAACCACCCGTCGAGCCGCGGGCGTCGCCCGTGGATTCCCGGCGGACGATCAGCGTCACCCTTAGCTGCCGCGGACCAGCTCCGCGGCCACGCCGACATCGGCGGAAGGAGGTCGTCCTGGTGGCCGAGCTGCACATTGCGCTCGAGGTGAACGGCGAACAGCGCGAGGTCGACGTGGAGCCGCGCACGCTCCTCGTCTCGATGCTGCGCGAGGACCTCGAACTCACCGGCACCCACGTCGGCTGCGACACCAGCCAGTGCGGCGCCTGCACCGTCCTCGTGGACGGCCATGCCGTGAAGAGCTGCACCATGCTCGCGGTCCAGGCGGAGGACACCGCCGTCACGACCATCGAGGGGCTCGGCCAGCCGGGCTCGCTCCACCCGCTCCAGCAGGCCTTCTGGGACAAGCACGGCCTGCAGTGCGGCTTCTGCACACCCGGGATGCTCATGGCGGCCGCGGACCTGACGGCCCACAACCCGGAGCCCACCGACACCGAGATCCGCCACGCGATCGCGGGCAACATTTGCCGCTGCACGGGCTACCACAACATCGTGGCCGCGGTCCGCGAGGCCGCCAGCGTCATGCGCGAGGGCGCCGCCGCCCCCGCCGCCAGGGCGTGACAGGAGGACGACGACGATGACCACCGACGTCCTCGGCGCACCGGTCAGGCGGGTCGAGGACCCGCGCTTCATCACCGGCAAGGGCCGCTACCTCGACGACATCAAGCTGCCCGCGATGACCCACATGGCCATCCTGCGCAGCCCGTACGCCCACGCGAAGATCCGCTCGATCGACACCTCGGCGGCGAAGGCCGCGCCCGGCGTCGTCGCGGTGTTCACGGGCGCCGACATCGCCTACAACCCGCTGCCGATGGCGTGGCCCGCCGGCGGCGCATCGGGCATCCAGAACAACGTCAACACGCCGCGGGCGCTCGCGACCGACGACGTCAAGTGGACCGGCGAGGGCGTGGCGGCGGTCGTCGCCGAGACGGCCGCCCAGGCGCAGGACGCGCTCGAGCTGATCGACGTGGACTGGGAGCCGCTGCCCGCCGTCACCGACGCGGAGAAGGCCATCGCCGACGGCGCGCCGCAGCTCCACGAGAACGCGCCCAACAACCGCGTGTTCGACTGGCAGGTGGGCGACAAGGAGGCCACGGACGCCGCCTTCGCGAACGCCGAGGTGACCGTGAGCCAGCGGCTCGTCAACCACCGCCTGATCCCCAACCCGATGGAGGTAAGGGGCGACATCGGCTGGTACAACCCGGGCACCGACGAGTACACGATCTGGATGTCGAGCCAGACCCCGCACATCCAGCGCCTGCTGCTGGCCGCCTTCGTCATGGGCGTCCTCGAGCAGAAGATCCGCTGCATCAGCCCCGACGTGGGCGGCGCCTTCGGCTCGAAGATCTTCTGCTACGCGGACATGGCGCTCGTGCTCCACGCCAGCAAGGCCCTCGGCGGGCGGCCGGTGAAGTGGGTCGAGGAGCGCCGCGAGAGCTACGGCTCCACGATCCACGGCCGGGACCACATCACCTACGTCGACGTCGCGGCGACCAGGGACGGCGAGGTGAAGGGCCTGCGCGTCAAGACGCTCGCCAACCTCGGCGGGCGCCTGTCCACCATCGGCCCGGGCATCCCGACCACCCTCTACGGGCGAATCCTGTCGGGCCCCTACAAGATCCCCGCGGTCCACTGCGAGGTCACCGGCGTCTACACCAACACCACGTTCGTGGACGCGTACCGCGGCGCGGGCCGCCCGGAGGCCACCTACGTGGTGGAGCGGGCGATGGACCTCGTCGCGGACGAGCTGGGCATCGACCCGGCCGAGGTCCGGCGCCGCAACTTCCTGCCGCCCGACAGCTTCCCGTACGACAACCCGTCTGGGCTCCTGACCGCGGTCAACGGCAGCAAGCTGTACATCGACTCGGGCAACTACGAGCCCGCCATGGACAAGGCGCTCGCGATGGCCGGCTACGCCGACATCGCCGCGAAGAAGGAAGAGGCGAAGTCCCGCGGCAAGCTCCTCGGCGTCGGCCTCTCGACCTACATCGAGGTCTGCGGCGTGGCGCCGTCCAAGTGGATCGGCGCCGTCGGCGAGGGCTGGGGCGCCGCGATGTGGGAGTCGTCCAACATCAAGGTCCACCTCACGGGCAAGGTCGTGGTCACGATGGGCACGCAGCCGCAGGGCCAGGGCCACGAGACCACCTACGCCCAGATCATCAGCCACGAGCTGGGCATCCCGATGGAGGACATCGTCGTCCAGCACAGCGACACCCAGGGCACCCCGTTCGGCTACGGGTCCTACGGCTCGCGCACGTCCAACGTGGGGACCGGCGCCGCGCTCAAGGCGGCCGCCAAGATCCGCGACAAGGCGCGCCGGTACGCGGCCCACATGCTCGAGGCGAACGTCGAGGACATCGAGGTCGAGGGCGCCGAGTACCGCGTGAAGGGCTCGCCCGACAAGAAGAAGACGATTCAGGAGATCGCCTTCGCGCTCGACCTCGCGTTCGACACGCCCGAGGGCATGGAGCCGTACCTCGACGAGACGGCCTACCACGACACGCCCAACTGCACGTTCCCGTTCGGCACGCATGTCGCGTTCGTCGAGATCGACGAGGAGACGGGCAATGTCGAGCTGGTCCGCTACGTCGCGGTGGACGACGTGGGCAAGAAGATCAACCCGATGATCGTGGACGGGCAGCTCCACGGCGGCATCGCCCAGGGCATCGGCCAGGCGCTCTGGGAGGAGGCGGTCTACGGCGACGACGGGCAGCTGCTCTCGGGCTCGCTGCTCGACTACGCGCTGCCGCGCGCCGAGTGGCTGCCGAGCTTCGAGCTCGACGAGACCGTGACGCCGTCGCCGGTCAACCCGCTCGGCGTCAAGGGCGTCGGCGAGGCCGGCTGCATCGCGTCCACGGCGGCGGTGGCCAACGCGGTCAACGACGCGCTGAGCCCGCTCGGCATCCGCCACCTCGACATGCCGTTCACGGCCCAGAAGGTCTGGGGCGTCATCCAGGCGGCGACCAACGGCGGCGGCTCCGCGAAGGGAGGCGAGGCATGATCCCGGCAGCGTTCGACTACACCCGCGCGACCTCGGTTGAGGAGGCGCTGGGGATCCTCGCGGCCGACGAGGGCGCCAAGCTGATCGCGGGCGGCCAGAGCCTGCTGCCGCTGATGAAGCTGCGGCTGGCCCAGCCCGCCCGGCTGGTCGACATCGGCCGGCTGCCGGAGCTGCGCGGCGTGTCCAAGCTCGACGACGGGCGGCTGTCCGTCGGCGCGCTGACGACCTACGCTGAGCTGATGGACTCGCCCGCGGTCCACCTCGCGGTCCTGCGCGACGTCCTCCCGACCATCGCCGACGTCCAGGTCCGCAACCGCGGCACGGTCGGCGGCGCGGTCGCCCACGCGGACCCGG
>JAJYMP010000537.1 GCA_021786915.1 Chloroflexota bacterium | reverse complement strand
CCGCGGTCCTCGGCGGCGGGATCGCCGGACCCGGGGCGATGTTCATCATGATGGGAACGTCTTCGTGCCATCTGCTCATGGCCGAACGGGAGGTCCTGGCCGAGGGGATTTCGGGCGTCGTCGAGGGCGGCATCGTGCCGGGTCTGTTCGCGTACGAGGCCGGTCAGGCCGGCGTGGGCGATATCTTCGCCTGGTTCGTGCGGTCAGGTGTGCCCCCCGCTCTGCACGACGAGGCGGCCCGGCTCGGCCGCTCGCTCCATGCGGTCCTGAGCGAACAGGCGGCGACGGTACGGCCGGGCGAGAGCGGCCTCCTCGCACTCGACTGGTGGAACGGCTGCCGGACCCCGCTCGTCGACGCCGACCTCAGCGGCGCCGTGCTCGGCTATACGCTCCAGACGACGCCGGCCGAGATCTACCGCGCCCTCATCGAGGCAACCGCGTTCGGCACCCGCCTCATCATCGACACGTTCCGCCAGGCCGGCCTGCCGATCGACCGCCTCCGCGTCGGCGGCGGCCTGACGCAGAACGACCTCGTCCTCGATATCTACGCTGGCGTAACGGGTCTCCCGGTGGAAGTCGCGCCAGTCGAACAGGCGAGCGCCCTGGGTGCTGCGATCCTCGGCGCGGTGGCCGGCGGAGCGTTCGGTGACCTGCGCGAGGCGGTGCTGGCCATGACGCAACCACCGGTCCGGGTCGTCGCGCCCAACGCGGCTGCCACCGCCGTCTACACCGCGCTCTACGGTGAGTACCGTCGGCTCGTCGATCTCATGGGCCGCGACGCCGAGTCGTCGCTCAAGCGGCTGCGCGCGCTCCGCACGGAGACCCGCGGCACGGTTCCCGTCCCGCTCACCTGATCGACGCCGGCGACGCGGCCGCCCAGGTGTTGTTCTCCGGTGAAGATGAGACTGGCTACCGTGCGCGTCGAGGAGGGGAAGGCTGCGCTTGAACTGGGCCTGCGTGATCGGGCCCGGCGCCGCGCAGATCCGTCACGGCGTCCGTGAGATCGGCACGCTGACGCGGAACGCGGCGAACTGAGGTGTCATCAAGGGATGATGGGCAGCCTCGCAACCGCCGCTGGATCGGCACCGAGCGCCTGCCCCTGGGCTCCCGCGTGAGGGCGAGGGCGTTGCTGCCCGCGTGCTCGACCGGGCGACCGTTGCCTCACCGACGCGCTCGGACCCTTCGCGCGACGACGACCACGGCGCTGACGATGGCAACGAGGCTGACGAGCTCCACCACACCCAAGCCCATCACGCGAGTCCCTCCACTGTCCCTCACTGGCCGGGGCGAGCGAGGCCGCTGTGCACCTCACCGCCGCTTGTCTCCACGCCGCTCCGCTCGCTCAGCGTCGTTCGACGCATCCTCGCCATGACCGACTCGCATTCACCGCTTCCGTGGCGGCTCCGGGTACCCAAGGGTCTGCGCTCGCCACGCATGATACTCGGCCTCGGTCATGAGACGGCGCTCGCGAGTGACCCGGCCGTGTTCGGGCGAGGGTCGCGGACGAGCCCCTGCCGGCACTGGCTCCGGGGCGGACGTCGCTCGTGGCCGGTCAGGACGGCACCCAGCAGCGTCCCCGGGGCCAGCGAGCGCATCGGTCCAGGCGGCCCAGGATCACTCAGATGTTGTATGCAGAATCGAACGGAGCTCGTACAGTTCTGCATATGACCACACTCCGCGACTGGCTCCTCGAGCTCCCCGCCCGCGGGCAGTACACGTTCACTACGGCCGATGCCAGAACTCGCCAGCCCGACGTCAGCCCCGCCGCGACGGTGATCGCCCTCCGGCGCGCGGCCGATGCCGGGTTGATCGTGACCCCGGTCCGCGGTTTCCATGTCGTCCTCCCGCTTGAAGACCGGCTTGCCGGCTCGCCGTCGTGGCGGCTGTTCCTCGATCCGCTCCTCCGATTCCTGGGGCTGCCCTACTACGTCGGGCTGCTCACCGCAGCCGCGCACCACGGGGCGTCGGCTCAGGCCGCCCAGGTGGTCCAGGTTGTTGTCCCGCGTCAGCGCCGACCGGTAGCCGTCGGACAGGTGCGTATCGAGTTCATCGTCAACCGGGCGGCGGCGCAGGCGCCGGTGAGACTCATCAACACGCCGGGCGGACGCCTCCGCATGGCAACGCCGGAGCTGACCGCGCTCGACGTGGTCCGATTCCCGGCGCGCTCCGGCGGGTGGGGGAACGTGCTCACGGTGCTCCGTGATCTGGCGCCCGGCCTGCGGGCGGCCAGGGTGGCGGACGCGCTCGAAACGCAGCCCGCCGCGGCGGACGCCCAACGTCTCGGCTACCTGCTTGAACAGGTCGGCGGGCAGCATGCGACCCGACCGCTTCGGCGCTGGCTCGACCCGCGACCGGTCTCGTGGACGCCGCTCGTGCCCGGGGCCGGTCGAGTCGGTGAACGCGACGAACGGTGGCGGGTCATCGTCAACGAGCGGATCGAGGCTGATTGATGCTGCCGCGCGCGGAGATCCTTGCCTGGCGCGCAGAGTACGCCCCGTGGGTCGATGAGGACGACGTCGAGCAGGACCTCGTCCTCACCAGGGCGCTCTGTGACATCTTCACCGACGATTTCCTGCGCGAGCGGCCGGCATTTCGAGGGGGAACCGCGCTCCACAAGCTCCACCTGGCGCCTGCTGCGCGCTACTCGGATGACCTCGACCTGGTGCAGCGATCGCCGGAGGGCATTGGGACGACCCTGGATCGCCTGCGGGCGGCGCTGGTCTGGCTCGGACGTCCGCACTCCGAGACACGCGACCACCCGAAGCTCACCTTTCGCTTCCAGACCGAGTCCACGAGGCAGACCCGACGGCTGAAGGTCGAGATCAACAGCCGGGAGCACTTCGGTCAGGTCAAGGATCTGCCGTTCACCGTCATCTCGTCGCCACTGACCGCGGCGGTGTCGATCCCGACCTACTCGCTGGACGAGCTTCTCGCGACGAAGGTGCGGGCGCTCTACCAGCGGCGGAAGGGGCGGGACCTGTTCGACATCTGGTATGCGAACGCGCGTGCGGAGATCACACCGCGTGAGATCGTCAGGCTGTTCGGCATGTACATGCGGCGCGCCGGGTTCAAGGTCCCGACGCCGGTCGAGTTCGCCCGCAATCTCTCCGCCAAGCAGGCATCCGGCGTCCTGGATGAGGTGCGTCCGCTCCTCCGGCCGGGGATCCACTACGACGCATCGGTGGCGCTCAGCTGGTTCATGGCCACGTTCCTGCCGCTCTTCGACGCGTGACGGCACCCCGCGGCCGGTCGCGATACGATGCGCGCCCGGTCCGACGTCCGGGCCTGGGGCAGCCGACCGGGGCGACAGCCGGCTCCGTGTCGGCGGCGCCCCGGCCAGGAGCAGATAGGCGAGCAGCGCCCAGACCTTGCGGCCCCGCGGCGGCGGGACCTCGGAGCCGTCTCGGACGATGGACGGCCGTCCGAGCAGGTTGATCGCGAGTCCCACCCCGGCGCCCTCGACAGCCGACGAGCCGTCGACCGGTCGGTCGGCCGGGCTCGTCCGGGCCATCGTGACAGTCATCGACATCAGCCCGCAAGGGGGGTGCCCGAGCCGGGAGTCAGCTCGCCTGGATCCGGCCGCTCCGGTCCGCGGGTCGGCGTTCTCAGATCCGGCCGCCGGACCAGCGACCGACCTCCCGCTCGGCGTCGGGGCCGAGCTGGCCGGCGTCGGCGAGGTTCCTGAGCCCCGCGCCGAGGGCGGACGCGAGCCTCGTGACCGCCCGGAGCGTGGCCGACAGCAGGTCGGCGGCGTTGGCGGGCCGGAGGGTCCGGGTCCGGTGTTGCGGCCGGGTCGTGGCGGTCATCGGGGTCGTGGCGGTCGGGGCCGCGGCGGTCAGGAGCGGGTGGGTCGTGGCGGTCATCGGGGTCTCCCTTCATTCGTGGTCGCGTCGCGTTTCAGCGACGGGCACGACGATGCGGACCCCGCGTTTGAGCGCCCGTTTGAGGCGGTCGATCACCAGTCAGACCAACAGCCGCTTCATGTCCGACCCCTCCGGGACGCCCCGAGTGGCGCCGCCATTGGCGCCCTACGTCCGGCTACGAGACCTCGAGCCGCCGCAGGAGATCCCGCAGCAGCGTATCGAGCTCCACGAGCCGGGCGAGCGAGCGCTGGCGGCCGACGAGGTCGCGGGTGGGGTGCACGACCGCGTTCCGGAGGCCGACGAGGCCGCTCGTCAGCCGATGCCAGTGCCCGGGACTGGGCGCGCCAAGCCGGGAGCGAACCTCCGGGATCGCGCCGGCGAGGCGAAGGAGGTCGGAGAAGAGGAGGACCTGCGGATTTCGCTCCAATCCGATCATCCGTTTCGCTCCAATCCGATCAGTCGTTTCGGAGGTTTCCGATCACCCGCCGGTGAGGCCGTCAGCACGCTGACGTGACAGGCACCAGGTCGGGCATCGTGGCTCGGACGATCAGCCGTTCGAGGACCGATGCCCGTTGTCACGCCCCCGTTCCGCCATGCGCAAGATCCGCGAGATCCTCCGCCTCGCCCTCGGCGAGGGCCTGAGCCGCCGCGCGACCGGGGCGGCCACGGGCCTGCCCTACACCACCGTGTCCGATCACCTGGGCCGGGCCGCCAGGGCCGGTCTCGGCTGGCCGCTGCCCGACGGCATGGACGACGCACAGCTCGAGGCCCGCCTGTTCGCGCGGGCCGAGCCGCCGCCGTCGGCGAGCCGGCCGCTGCCCGACTGGCCGACGGTCCATCGCGAGCTGCGCCGAAAGGGCATGACCCTCCAGCTGTTGCACATGGAATACAAGGAGCGCGAACCCTCGGGATACCAGTACACCCAGTTCTGCCGCCACTACCGGGCCTGGGCGCGTCAGCTCGACCTCGTCATGCGCCAGGAGCACCGGGCCGGCGAGAAGCTGTTCGTCGACTTCGCCGGCCAGACCATCCCGATCACCGATCCTGCGACCGGGGAGGTGTGGCAGGCCCAGCTGTTCGTGGCGGTCTTGGGTGCCAGCAACTACACGTACGCGGAGGCGCTGCCATCCCAGGAGCTGCCCCATTGGATCGCCGCCCACGTGCACGCGTTCTCCTCCATCGGCGGCTCGAGCCGCCTGATCGTGCCCGACAACCTCCGCTCGGGCGTCACCCGGGCCCACCGCTACGAGCCCGACATCAACCCGACCTATGCCGAGATGGCCGCCCATTACGGCGCCGCGGTCGTGCCGGCACGCCCCCGGCGGCCCCGGGACAAGGCGAAGGCCGAGCAAGGTGTCTTGCTGGCAGAGAGATGGGTGCTCGCTGCCCTTCGGCACCGCACGTTCTTCTCGATCGCCGAGGCGAACGAGGCCATCCGCGAGCGCGTCGCCTGGCTCAACGCGCGTCCCTTCAAGAAGCTGCCGGGGTCCCGCGCCGTCCTGTTCGCGGAGCTCGACCGCCCGGCCCTGCGGCCGCTGCCCGCCGCTCCCTACGAGTTCGCGGTCTGGAAGACGGCCACCGTGAACGTTCCGATCTACGTCGAGGTCGACCGCCACTGGTATTCCGTGCCCTACGGGCTCGTCGGCGAGCGCTGCGACATCCGCGTCACGGCCGCGATCATCGAAGTCCTCCACCGCGGCCGGCGAGTGGCGAGCCACCGACGGTCGGGCGAGCAGCGGCGCTTCACCACGGACGCTGCGCACATGCCCGAGGCGCATCGCCGCCATGCCGAGTGGACCCCCGGGCCGGATCGTCCGCTGGGCCGGCGGGACCGGGCCCGCCACGGCCGCCCTGGTGGCCGCGATCATGGCGTCGCGGCCCCATCCCGAGCAGGGCTTCCGCTCGTGCCTCGGGATCATGCGCCTCGGCCGCCGCTACGGGGACGAGCGCACAGAGGCGGCGGCGGCCCGGGCGCTCGCCATCCGGGCGCTCTCGTATCGCAGCGTCGAGTCGATCCTGAGGAACGGGCTCGACGGCCTGCCCCTGCCGGGCTCGGAGCCCGTCACCACCGCCATCGGCGACCACGCCACCGTGCGCGGCCCCGGCTACTACGAGTGAGGAGGAGATCGACCGCATGCTCATCACACCGACGATCGACAAGCTGCACGCCCTCGCCCTCGCGGGCATGGCCCGCGCGCTCACCGAGCAGCTCGAGCGTCCCGACTACGCCGCCCTGGGCTTCGAGGAGCGCCT
>JAJYMP010000618.1 GCA_021786915.1 Chloroflexota bacterium | reverse complement strand
GGATGCGGGGCTCGACTACGCCAAGGCTGGACTGACCGATCCCGACGAGGTGCCGCCCCAGCCGGTCGACGTGTACGTCAAGCCGGGCGACCTGTGGCTACTCGGCGATCACCGCCTGCTGTGCGGGGACGCGCGATCGGCGGAAGGAGAACCTATCCGGCGACGATGGTCAGGAGGAAGCGGTCGACCTCTGGCGTGCGTCGTTCCCCGTTCTGCGGGCGGTGCTCGCGCCGGGCGTGCCGTGGTACTGCTTCGGGCCGCAGGGTGGTGATCTCGGTCTCCTCCTCCTCCTCCTCAGGGACTCGGGCCTGACACCGCGCCACATTCTGATGTGGAAGAAGAACCGACCATCGTTCTCCATCGGGCGCCTTGACTATGACTATGCCCACGAGCCGATCGTCTATGGATGGATCGATGGCGCGGGTCATCGCTGGTACGCCGACACGCCCCAGTCGTCGGTTCTTGAGTACGACCGACCGCAGGCCAGCCCGGACCATCCAACAACCAAACCAGTCGATCTGATCGAACACTTGATCCACAACAGCACGCGTCCGGGTGAGGTCGTCTTCGATCCCTTCGTCGGGTCCGGGACGGCCATTATCGCCGCCGAACAACTGGGCCGCCGCTGCTACGCGATGGACATCGAGCCGCGCTACGTGCAGGTGGCGAAGGAGCGCTGGGAAAAGTTCACCGGACGCGAGGCCACACTGGAGGCTTCCTGACCGCGACATGTCCTGACACTCACGCGCGCACGCGCACGCGCACGCGCGTCTGGGGTCCGGCCTTCCTCGCCGCCCTGCGCAACAGCGCCAACGTGCGCGCCGCCTGCCAAGCCGCCGGTATTACGCGCCAGAGCGCCTATGAAGCGCGCGACCGCGACACGGCCTTCCGGGCGCAGTGGGAGGAGGCGCTGCAGGAAGCCGTCGACGCCCTCGAGGCCGCCGCATGGCAGCGCGCCATGACCGGCCAGAGTGACCGGCTAATGGAGATGCTGCTGCGCGCACATCGACCCGAGAAGTACCGAGAGACGATCCGCCAGGAGGTGACGGGCGCTGATGGCGGACCCGTCCATGTCATCGACTCCCTCGACGACCACGAGAAGGCCGCCCTCCGCGCTGCCATCAAGGCGGAGATCGCCGCTCGGGGCCTTACCCGACCATAAGCTCCTCGCCCTCGACGTCGCGCTGGAGGATTGGCCCGCCGATCCGGTGGGCTGGGTCACCGGCACGCTGCACGAGCACCTGTGGTCGAAGCAGCGCGAGATCGCAGACGCCGTGCGCGACCACCGCCGCGTGGCCGTCCACAGCGCGCACTCGACCGGTAAGAGCTTCCTTGCCGCCCGCATCAGCGCGTGGTGGATCGCGGCGCACCGCCCGGGCGAGGCGTTCGTCGTCACGACGGCCCCGACGTTTCAGCAGGTTCGCGCCATCCTCTGGCGCGAGATCAACCGCGCGCACGCCAAGGGCAAGCTGCCCGGGCGCGTGAACCAGACCGAATGGTGGCTGGGATCCGAACTCGTGGCCTTCGGGCGCAAGCCCGCCGACTACGATCAGGCGGCCTTCCAGGGCATCCACGCGCGCTACGTGCTGGTGGTCATCGACGAGGCGGCCGGTGTGCCGCAGGAGCTGTGGGACGCCGCGTCCTCGCTCACGTCGAACGAGGAGAGCCGCATCCTCGCCATCGGCAACCCCGATGACCCGGGGTCCTACTTCGCCTCGGTGTGCAAGCCGGGATCGGGCTGGCACACCATCGGCATCGACGCCTTCGAATCGCCCAACTTCACGGGCGAGGAGGTGCCCGACGCGCTGCGCCCGCTGCTCGTCTCGCCCATCTGGGAGGCCGAGCGGCGCGAGGAATGGGGCGAGGGCTCGCCCATGTACCTCGCCAAGGTGCGCGGGCAGTTCCCCGAGTCGGTGTCCGACTCCGTGGTGCCGTGGGCGTGGGCCAAGATGTGTCAGACGGAGGATGAGGCGGGGCGCTGGACCGGCCGTCGTCCCGTGGAGCTCGGCGTGGACGTGGGCGCGGGCGGCGACCGCACCGTGATCTACGCGCGCCACGGCCCGCGCGCGACGCTCGTGTGGCGCGGCCAGACGCCCGACCCGATGGTGGTCGTGGGGCAGATCGTGCAGGCCATCCGGGACATCGGCCCCTCGCGCGTCAAGATCGACGTCATCGGCATCGGCTGGGGCATCGTCGGACGGCTCGTGGAGCTGCGCGCCGAGGGCGCCTTCAAGGCCGACATCGTGGGCGTCAACGTGGGCGAGTCGGCGCGCGACACGACACGCTTCGTGAAGCTGCGCGACGAGCTGTGGTGGGAGGTCGGGCGCGAGTTGTCGCGCACGCGCGCCTGGGACCTGCGCGCCGTGGATGACACGACGATCGGGCAGCTGATCTCACCCAAGTACGCCCCGGACTCGGCGGGTCGTATCAAGGTCGAGCGCAAGGACGAGACGCGCAAGCGCTTGGGACGCTCGCCCGACGACGCCGACGCGCTGCTCCTCGCCTTCTACGAGCCGGACGTGTACACGGACACCGACTTTGTCTACGGCATCTGGCATTGCGAGAAGTGCGACCACGGCTTCGTCTGGCAGAAGGCGCGGCCCTGCCCGCGCTGCGGCACGCCGGCCCCGGCCGAGGATCCGTACAAGGACGGGCCGCCCAGACAGAAGGACGAGGAGTGACCCAGAGCACCGGCACGATGCGCCGCGCCTATCTGCTGCAGGTGATCGCGGACATGTGGGGCGAGCGGCACGGGGACGAGGCGTTTCTCGCGGGCTTCATGTTTGGCCTGACCTACGGCCTGCGCTCGCCGGAGCACGCCACGCCGCTGCGGCAGGCCATCGAGTCCGCCATCGGCCCGAACAACGGCTGGGTGCCGGAGCAGTTCGAGGTCTTCCTGCGCGAGATGGTGGATCAGTTCGACTCGGTCGACGCGATCCCCGGGTGACAGCGGCCCACCCGCTGCAGCTATCGAGGTACGCCGCATGATCCTCGCCTTCCTGCTGGCGCTCGCCCTGCTGGCGAACGCGCTCCTGACGTCGCCGCCGATCTCGCTCGTCGACTTCGCGGGCGCGGCGCTGTTGTTCATCGTGGCGGTCCAGATGGCGACCGCCAAGGCCGAATGACGCACTGCCCGACGTGCGGCCTGTGGCTGACGTTCCACGGCCTCTCGCAGCGTCCGTGGGCGCGCTGGACGAGCTGTTCGCGCTGCGAGCACTACTGGTGCCACGACGGCGACGGCAAGCTGCTGCGCACGAGCGAGCGCGAGCCGTCCAAGCACCTGTTCCCCACGGAGGGCGACACATGGCGCTAGCGGTTCACGACGGCACCGGCATCGCGTCCGTCCACGCCGTCGAGCGCCACCGCTACTACGAGCGCGAGACGCGCACGTTCCCCGAGGGCTGGCACTGCGTGCTGGGTTGCGAGCAGGACGAGCCCGGCTGGGATCGCCACGACCTCGCGTGGGCGCTCGCGCACGTGGCCGCGCACCAGTGGACGGCGCAATGAGGCACCTGACCTGGTGGCTGATGGACCACCTCTGCGCCGACTGGAACGGCCATGCGTTCCGATGCTGGAACGAGCCGCGCTGGGTCAACCGGCTGTGGGGGTGGTCGCTCGAACCGTGGCCGTGGGAGGCACCATGAGCACCGCCAAGTGCGCCGCCTGCGGCTTCACGCGCGAGCCGGAGTCCCTGATCGCCTACTGGCCGGTGGGCGCACCGGAGCGCAAGCGCTACGTCTGTCGGCCCGACGACTTCTACGACGATCGCGACGAGAAGACGCGCGAGATCACGCGCAGCGGGCACCGCCCGTTCCCCGATCCGTGCTTCCGCCGCGTGGTCATGTCGGTCGCCACGCACACGATCGCCGCGCCATGAGCCCGGAACTCGTCGTCACGATCCTGATGTCGGTGGCGTACATCGGGATCGAGCTGTACTACGTGGCCACCGGACAGGCCACGATCACCGCCCGTACGCGGCTGCTGGTGGCGCGCTACCCGACCGTCGGGGCGTTCATCTGTCTCGTGCTCGGGCTCCTGATCGGCCACCTGTTCCTCCAATAGTGGACCAGCCCGCCTACCAGCGCCGCATGCCGCGCCCGACGCCCATCAGTTCCGAGGAGCGCGCGTCGTTCACGCCGGAGACCAAGTGCCGCCACTGCGGCGGCTGGCACGCCCGCTCCTGCCCGCGCGTCAGGCGCATGGTCATGACCGGCGAGGCGATCACCGAAGTCGAGTTCTGGCCGTGGGACGAGTGGCCCCATGACCTCGTGGTCTGGCCCGAGGCACTCGAGCAGGAGCGTTCATAGCTGACATCCGCGCGGTTGCCCGCGCCCTCAAGGCCCAGCAGGGCAGCCAGACGCAGGGACCGGCTCCGGCCTGGTCGATGGGCGGCATGCTCGCCCAGTACGGCGGCGTCAACGATCCGTACGGCTCGTTCACCGCCGGTCGCACCGGCACGCAGGGTGGCCTGCCGCGCGAGTGGATGGACTTCCTCTCGGGCGCCTTCGGCCCCCTGGAGCCGCTCGTCCCGGCGCAGCTCGACGAGCCGCTTGACACCGGCCGATCCATCCCGCGCCGCTGGCAGTACCCCGTCGGCTGGAACCTGCCCGTCGGCATCCCCGGATCGGAGGGCCTGAAGCTCGCCTCGTTCCAGGCCCTGCGCCGCTACCCCGACATGTACAGCGTGCTGCGCGCCTGCGTTGACGTCCGCAAGGAGGAGATGCTGGGCCTCGACTGGGACATCGGTCCCACCGAGGAGGCCATGAAGCAGCTGCGCGGCCAGAAGGGCGCCCTGGCGGCGTTGGCGGACGAGATCGACGAGGCCAAGCGCTTCTTCATGAACCCGGACCCGAACTACGCCGGGTATCAGGGCTGGATGGGCGCCGCGCTCGAAGACGTCTTCGTCGCCGACAACCTCTCCATCTACCTGCACCCCACGCGCAAGGCGGGCAAGGGACCCTTCGGCTCGGACTTGGCGGCGCTCGATCTCATCAGCGGCGACACGATCCGCCCGGTCATCGACATCCGCGGTGGACGTCCGCGCCCGCCCGCCCCGGCCTACCAGCAGTACCTGTGGGGCATTCCCCGCGGCGATCTGATGGACGTCATCCTCGGGCGGGACATGGAGAGCCTCGACCTGCCCGAGGAGGAGTACAGCGCCGACCAGATGCTGTATCTGCCGTACACGACGCGCACCTGGACGCCGTACGGCTTCAGCATGGTCGAGAAGTGCATCGTGCCGGTGGCCATCGGCATGAAGCGCCAGGAGTGGCTGCTCGACTTCTTCACCGAGGGCTCGATCCCGGGCGTCTACATCGTGCCCGGTCCCGAGGTGGCCACGCCGCAGCAGCAGCGCCTCCTGCAGGACTCGCTGAACGCCCTTGCCGGTGACATCGCCTACAAGCACCGCGTCATCGTCCTGCCGCCGGGGAGTAAGCCCGAGTGGCAGAAGGACATCAAGCTCGCGGGCGACCAGACCGACCAGCTCATCGCCGAGCAGATCATGATGGTCTGCCGCATCCAGCCCCAAGAGATCGCGATGCTGCCCGGCGGCAAGTCGAACAGCATCGGCGCCAAGGGCGCGGCCGAGGAGGCGGCGCAGGCCACGGCCGCCACGCGCACGGATCCCATGCGCCAGTGGCTGAAGCGCTCCCTGTTCGACTACATCATCCAGCGCGTCTGGGGTCGCACCCAGATCGAGTGGAAGTGGCCGGGCTTCGACAACACCGAGGACGCCGAGACACAGGCCAGCATCGACAAGACGTACGTCTCGGTCGGCATCCGCACCGTCGACGAGGTGCGCGGCGACCACGGCTGGGAACCCTACGGAGACACCGAGGACGACGGCATGACGGGCGAGCCGTTCGTGCTGACGGCCACCGGACCCGTCACCCTCGCCCACGCGGCCGTCATGGAGTAGACGGAGGCGGACACGGCCAAGAACCCGCCACCTCCGCCGCCCATCATCCACGTCGGCCCGAACGGCGAGCCGCCGGCCGGCGAGCACACGCCGCCCGACCATGAGAAGGCCAGCAGAAATGGAAGCAGGAAGTGTGGTGGACATACTGTAAATAAGAATGGTGAAGAATATGGCCATGCTTGCAGTCTGCCCACTGTTCCTGAGTGTAGTAGCCATCCC